>JANOGH010000128.1:0-2357 GCA_031414075.1 Betaproteobacteria bacterium
CGAACTCGCGCGCTACGGACGGCAACGTTCCGGTTGCCGTCAGCACCTCGCCACGCGAGATGTCGAGCTGGTCCTCGAGCACGACCGTGACCGACTGCGGCGCCCGCGCCCGCTCGACCGTCCCGTCGAAGGTGCGCACCGAACGGACTCGCGACGTCTGCCCGGACGGCAGCACGGTAATAGAGTCTCCGATGCCGATGCTGCCGGATTCGATCCGGCCGGCATAGCCGCGCGCGCCTTCCACGCCACTGTCTCCCGGCCTCGACACCAGTTGCACCGGAAAAAACAGTTGCCCATGCACGGCGGAACGCGCCACTTCGGCACTCTCGATTGTTTCCAGCAGCGTCGGTCCGCGGTACCACGACAGCCTGTCGCCGCGCCCGACCACCATGTCGCCCTGCAGCGCCGACATCGGCAGCGCGTCAACCCGATAGAAATCGAGGTCGCGGACGAAACCATCGAAGGCCTCGCGAATGTCGTCGAACACCGGCTGCGAATAGTCCACCAGATCCATCTTGTTCACCGCCAGCACCACGTGCGGAATGCGCAGCAGGCTGGCGATATAGGCATGACGGCGCGACTGCGTCAGCAATCCCTTGCGCGCATCCACCAGCACGATTGCCAGATCCGCGGTCGAGGCCCCGGTCACCATGTTGCGCGTGTACTGCTCGTGCCCGGGCGTATCGGCGATGATGAACTTGCGCGACGGCGTGGCGAAATAGCGATAGGCCACATCGATGGTGATGCCCTGCTCGCGCTCCGCGAGCAGCCCGTCGGTCAGCAGCGAAAGATCAATTCCGGCTTGACCGCGACGGCGGCTGGATTTCTCGATAGAGGAAAGCTGGTCCTCGAATATCGCCTTGGTGTCATACAGCAGCCGCCCGATCAGCGTGCTCTTGCCGTCGTCGACACTGCCCGCACTCGTAAAGCGCAGCATGCCGGTATCCACGGGTTCGATACTTTCTATCGCAGACATCTACCCACCTCGTTCCTCACCGCAAAGGCGCAAAGACGCAAAGGATACGCAAAGAACTGCAGAATAATGATGCAAGTCAGCGACTCTAAATCCCGCAGCTGATGTAGCACCAATACCAGACGCGGTCTTCCGTTGTTGGTCTTCTTTGCGTTCCCTTTGCGCCTTTGCGCCTTTGCGGTGAAGATTCATGGTCAGAAATAACCTTCCTTTTTTCGCAGTTCCATCGAAGCTTCCGAGGTCTGATCGTCCATGCGCGTCGCCCCGCGTTCGGTAATGCGGGTCGTCGCCGTTTCGACGATGATTTCCTGCGCGGTTGCCGCGGTGGATTGCACCGGGCAGGTGCAGGTCATGTCGCCGACGGTGCGAAACCGCACCGACATCGTTTCCACGGTTTCGCCCGCTTTCGGTCGCACCAGCGCCGACACCGGCAACAGTCCGCCGGGCCTGCGCACCACTTCGCGCCGATGCGCGTAGTAGATCGAGGGAACCGTCAGCTTTTCGCGTTCGATATACTGCCAGACGTCGAGTTCAGTCCAGTTGCTGATGGGAAACACGCGGATGTTTTCACCCTTGTGCACGCGCGTGTTGTAGAGGCTCCACAACTCCGGGCGTTGGTTCTTGGGGTCCCATTGGCCGGATTCATCGCGGAAGGAAAAGATACGCTCCTTCGCCCGCGATTTTTCTTCGTCGCGCCGTGCCCCGCCGATGCAGGCATCGAATCCATGCTCGGCGATGGTGTCGAGCAGGGTCACCGACTGATGCACGTTGCGGCTTTCGCGTTCCGAACGCAATCTCACCCGGCCGGCGCGAATCGAATCTTCCATGTGGCCGATGATCAGGCGTTCACCGAGTTCGACGGCGCGCGCGTCGCGAAACGCGATGACCTCGGGGAAGTTGTGTCCGGTGTCGATGTGCAGCAACGGGAACGGAAACCTGCCGGGACGGAACGCTTTCTCCGCGAGCCGCAGCATCACAATGGAATCCTTGCCGCCGGAGAACAACAGCGCCGGATTGCTGCATTCCGCCGCCACTTCGCGCAGGATGTGAATGGCTTCCGATTCGAGCCAGTCGAGATGATTGATGCGCGTCGAGTCGATCTGCAGTACGGTACTCACGGTGTTTTTTTCCCGGTCGGATTGACTGACGGCGAGATGTGGATGCCGCATTCCTTGCTGTCCCTGGACTCCCACCACCAGCGTCCGGCACGAATGTCCTCGCCGGGGCGGATCGCACGTGTGCAAGGATCGCAACCGATCGACGGGTAGCCGCGGTCGTGCAATGCGTTGTAAGGCACGTCGCGCTCGCGGACGTAGGCCCACACTTCCGTCTCGCTCCAGTCGGCCAGCGGATTGAATTTCACGAGACCATGGGTCGGGTCGAG
>JANOGH010000129.1:0-5152 GCA_031414075.1 Betaproteobacteria bacterium
GTCCTCCGCGGTGAGAGTTGTCTTTTGCTTGGGTGCTAGCGGATGGCAGCGACCCCGGGGAGTTCGCCGACTTTAATTCTGGCGATCGGCTTCAGTGTTTGGGCGCGAACGCGTATTGCACACCGACCCAGATCCCGAGCGGTGCACCGACCGAGAGGAATTGGTCGCTCGTCACATTGCTGGCATCAAAAGTCCGCCCCGGACCATTGAAAAAATTCTCCCCGAGTACGCCCACCGTTTCGTATTTCGTGTTGAAAACGTTGTTGATCCGGCCGAAGAACAGGAGTTGCCTGGTGGCCTGATACCGCGCGTCCAGATTGACGAGCGTATAGCCCGGCACTTTGCCGTTCACGTCCCGATTATTCTCGTCGCCGCGGGCATACTGGGACGAGAAGACCATGATATTGGTGCCGGCCGAGACGGTTTCGGTGAAGTCGTACCCCACACGTACCTTCACGGACTGGGCCGGAATGCCGGGAATCTTGTCGCCGGGCGAAACCTGGATATCATCATTGGCGTCTGCCGAGGAATTGTTGGGGCTGTTCAGGGTCAGCGGTGAATCGAATATCGCGTCGATGTACCCGTAGTTCACGGCCAGGCTCAGTTTCTGCACGCGTCCTTGAATGCCCAGTTCCAGTCCTTGCCGGCGGGTCTTGCCGGCGTTCTGGAAATAGCCGGCATTCACCGCACCGCCGCTGGAGATGAAGAGGATGTCGTTGTCCAGGTCGGTGCGGTAGGCCGCTGCGCTCCATCCAAAATTGTCGGTCCAACTTCCGCGCGCACCAATCTCGACGGTCTTGGACACCACGGGTTCCAGCGGCGGGTCGGCGAGAAAATTATTGGGCAATCGGCACGGCGCGGCGGGGTCTGCGCAGGTCAACTCGACCGGCGTCGGCGCGCGCATGCCCTCGCTGTAGGAGGCGTAGGTGGTCAGCGACGCACTCGGGGTGAAGTTCAATCCTGCAGCGGGATTGAAGCGCTTGAAGGTATGGTCGCCATTGAGTTGAGGCTCCAGGCCGGTGTTGTCCTTGATCGTGACATTGGCCCAGTTGTAACGGCTCGCAAGGGTCAGATGCCAACGCTCGCTGAACGAGTACAGGTCCGTGAAATACAGACCGTAGTAGGCGTTGGTGGTATCGACATTGGTCTGCAGGGTGGTGACCCCGGAGCCCACTGTTCCGCGATCAGAAGTGAAGTCCGCGTCTTCTTCGCGCTGCGTAAAATGGGTCCTGCCGAGATCGGCGCTGGCGCCGAACGTGAGATTGTTTTTCCTGGCGCCGAGATCACCGAGCAAACTCAACTGCAATGATGCGCCGTAGCCGTTCGTCACGATCTCGCTGCTGTCGTTAATGGCCTGCGGCTCCCCGGACGCGATGCCACCTGCACATGCGCCGGGATTCAGCGCAGGATCCTCGCAGTCGTCATTGACGTTGCTGCTGAAATTGTCATTCGTGTAGCGCCGGTAATAGACATTGCCGGCAAGCAATTTTTCGGCGGTCAGAAAGTGACTTGCGCGCGCGTTGATAAAGGCGACCTTGTTTTCGTTGCTGTCCGGCCAGGTATAAGCCTGGGTGGGTGTGTCCAGCCAGCCGATCGGCAGCGCCTGGGTGCCTTGCAGACTGTTGCCGGCCAGCAGTATCGAGACGTCGACGTCGGTATCCTCCCGCTCCCATCCGGCCTTGCCGAATACGGTCTTGATGCGGCTCGGCGAATGCTCCCGCCAGCCGTCTTCGTCGAGATAATTGCCGGCAAGGAAAAGATCCACCTTGTCGCTGTGAGCGCCGTATTCGAACTCGGCCGCCTTCCTGCCCCACGAGCCACCGGACAAGGTCACCGATGCGCCGGGGTACTGAAAACCCGACTTCGTGTTCACGGACAGCGCGGCACCGAGCGTGTTGAGGCCGAACACCGGATTGGATCCGGGAATCAGGGTGACGGTGGAAATGGCGTTCTGGGGAATCAGATCCCAATTCACTACATCGCCAAAGGGTTCGTTCACCCGCACGCCGTCGAAGAACACCGACAGGCCCTGTGGCGTGCCCAGCAGCGGGGACGCAGTAAGGCCGCGGAAGTTGACATCCGGCTGAAACGGGTTGTTCTGCCCTTGATTGAGCGTGACACTGCCGAGGTTGCTATCCAGATACTCGGACAGATCGAGTGTTTTCTGTTTCTGAATATCGGCGCCGGTGACGCTTTGGACATTCGCCGGAACCTGGCTGACCGGCACTCCGATGCCCTGGATCGGCGTCGTCCCGATGACTTCGACCGTCGGGGCTTCCAGTTCGGTCGCCGGATTCTCGGCGGCGCCGGCCAACCCGCAGGCAAAGGCAAGGACCATGGAAAGAACGCAACCTGCCGGTGATTTCGGGCGCCCGTGAACGGCCATCTTGATGCCTCTCTTTTTATGTTTTATTACATGGCGCTAGCTTATCGCTCCTGCTCGCCGTAGGGGCGGACTCGTGCGCCCGGCCTGCTGGGCGGGGCGGCGCAACAGGCAGATGAGGGAATCTAAGTGCCGGGGCATGGCCGTAGTCAGGGACGGCTTCCCAAACGCATCGGGAAAAATTCCCGATATTTCCCTTGTTGGCCCGAGGAGCTTCCGCTATACAGCTTCTACTTCCACTTCCGCTTCATGCTTCCGGTTGCCTTTCATGAAACCCTTCCGGAACGGCCCGCAAGGGTCCCCGGTCAGCGTAGTCCAACCTTCCCTGCGTCGGGACCTGTTCGTGGTCGGCGCCGTGACGCTCGGGACATTCGTGCTGTCGAGCGCATTGGAGATGAACGAGTGGGTTGAAAGGCTGACCGGACCGCATGAGGCTTATCAGGTCGATGAACTGCCGCTGACGGTCCTGGCAATGGCGATGGGGCTGGCCTGGTTTTCCTGGCGCCGGTCGAGGCAGGTGATGGAACAAGTGGCCTTGCGCCTGGCCAGCGAAGAGCAGTATCGGACGCTGTTTATGGAGAACCTCGCCGGCAATCTGCTGGCCTCGATGGACGGAAAGATCAAGCTCGCCAATCCTGCGGCGGCCGAAATGCTCGGTCTCCATGACGCGCACGAGTTGAACGGCCGCTCGCTGGAAGAGTTTTACGTCGAGCGCGATCAATGGGGGGCGCATTGCAGCACGCTGCTTCACGGCGGAAAGATCGAACTGCCGTTGCTGCACCTGAAACGGCACGACGGGCGGATCGTGCAGGTGGTGGCGAAATTGTCCGCGCGGATGTCTCCTGCGCGCGAGCCCGAGTTGCACATGTACGTCGCGGACATCACTGCCGTGACCCTGATGCAGACGGAGCTTGCGAGCGCGCTGGAGGACAACCGGCGCCTGTCGCAGCGATCGATGCAGGTACAGGAAGAGGAGCGCCGCAACCTGGCCCGCGAGCTGCACGACGAGCTGGGCCAGAGCCTGAACGCAATCAAGGTCGATGCGGTGACGATTCGCGATCGCAGCGAGAACGCGGTCGAAGTGCGGCGCAGCGCCAAGGCGATCATCGAAGTGTCGGGGCAGGTGTACGACGTGGTTCGCAGCCTGATGCAACGCCTGCGTCCTGTAGCCCTGGACGAACTGGGGCTGCGCTCGGCGGTGGAGTATGGTGTGCAACAGTGGCAGCGCCGCCATCCGGCGGTCCGTTGCAGCTTTGCGGCGGAAGGCGAACTGGATGATCTCAGCGAGCAGATGAACATCACTTTGTATCGGCTGGCGCAGGAATGCCTGACTAACGTCGCCAAGCATGCGCAGGCAACGCGGGTGGCGATTTCTTTGGCGCGCGTGGCCGGCGATGAACAGAAGGGCGAGGAAGTCCGTTTCAGTTTCGAAGACAACGGCTGCGGCTTCGATGCGGGCCTGCGCAGGCAGGGACTGGGCCTGGTGGGCTTGCGCGAACGAGTGGAGGCGCTGAGCGGACAATTCGATCTGCAAAGTGCGCCGGGGCAGGGTGCCCGCATTCGCGCTTCGATACCGGTGAAAGGCCAGAGATGAGCGAATCCAGGGTGACGCCGGTGCGCGTGGTGCTGGTCGACGATCATGCGGTGGTGCGGGAAGGCTACCGCCGCCTGCTCGAGCGCACCGAGGATATCTCGGTCATCGCCGAGGCGGCCAGTGGCGAGGAGGCTTACCGCGTCGTCTGTGACATGCAGCCGGACGTCACGGTCATGGACATCAATCTGCCCGGGATCGGCGGCATCGAAGTGGTGCGCCGTCTGATCGCGCGCCTGCCGGAAGCGAAAATTCTGATGTTCAGCATGCACGAAGACACCGTGTTCTCTTCGCGCGCATTGCAGGCCGGCGCACGCGGTTACGTCACCAAGTCGGCCGCGCCGGAAGTGCTGGTCGAAGCCGTGCGCCTGGTGGCACAGGGCAAGCTCTACATCAGCCACGAGATGGCGCAGGAGCTGGCGCTGCAGATGCTGCCCGGCCGGGAGAATCCGATCGACGCGCTGTCGGCGCGCGAATTCGAGGTGTTCCGCCTGCTGGTCGCGGGACATTCGCTGCAGGAAATTTCGGGAATCCTGTGCCTGTCTTATAAGACGGTGGCCAACTACCAGTCCAACATCAAGCACAAACTCGACGTCAGCAATACCGCGCAGGTCGTGCGCATGGCCCTGAGCCACGGCCTGATCGCGAGCGGTTCCGAATCCGAGGCAGCGCGCGGCGAGACGCGTTGAGGAGGGAGGAGAGATTCGCGCCGACCACCGGCAGGAGCCCCCGCAGCCCACGTCCGGTGGCGCGTAGCCCCTGTTCCAGCGCCTCTTGAAGCGGCATGATGCACCGCAACGTGCGGGCGGGATTTCCCCTAAGGAACCTCTGAACATGTCCTGATTTGTCATTCCCGCGAAAGCGGGAATCCATGTTTCGTAAAGAAAACTGGTTCCCCGCTTTCGCGGGGAAGACACATGTTCAGAGGTTCCCTAAACGCCATCCTCCGCGCTAAACTCCAGTCATGAACCGTACGCTGGTACTCAACGTGGTCGGCATGACGCCCGCCCTGCTGGCCCATGCGCCGAATCTTGCCTCACTGGCGAAGCAGGGGGCCGTGCGGCCGCTGCGCACGGTGACCCCGGCCGTGACCACGACGGTGCAATCCACCTTCGTGACCGGCACGCTGCCGCGCGATCACGGCATCGTGGGCAACGGCTGGTATTTTCGCGATCTCT
>JANOGH010000130.1:0-6865 GCA_031414075.1 Betaproteobacteria bacterium
ACAAATAGCCCAGCATGACGTTGGGTCCGCGCACGTGCAACACGCCGCCGCGCTCGATGCCGGGCACCGGCACAAGCCGGGCCCTCCATTCCGGGAAGCAGTTGGCCGACGCTGCCGATGCGGGTCGCCATGGGAGAATTAACCGAGATGACCGGCGGAGTCTCCGTCACGCCATACCCTTCGAAGACCCGTACGCCGAACTTCTCGCTCCACAGGTCTCGCACCGACTGCGACAGCTTCTCGGCGCCGGCAACGACGTAGCGCACCCGGTAGAAATCATAGGGATGCGCGAACTTCGCGATGTTGGAGAGGATGGCACGGTGCGAAAGCACCACGCCCTTGGGCCGGCCCTCGGAGCCGGAGGTGAAAAGCACCACCGCCGGCGACTCGGGATCGACACCCCTGCCGAGCAACCGGGGAAAGATCAGGTGCGCTACGGCCCAGAGCTTGACCGCGAGGTTGACGGTGGGCTGCAGGTCCTCGAGATAAACGACCCTGACGTTGCGCAGCGCGTCCACCTGTGCCTGAAGCCGCGCCGTTTCCAGGAATTTACGCGACGTGACGACGGTGGAAATCTTTGCCGCCACACAGGCACTCTGGATGCCGTCGGTTCCCGCCGTGTAATTGAGCATCGCCGGCACGCGGCGAAATGCGGTCGTCCCGATCACCATGCACAGTGTGGCTGCAAGATTCGGCATGAGAATCCCGACGGTATCGCCGCGCCCGCTGATGCGGCTCACAAGCAATCCGAGCACCAGCGTCATCTTGACGAGTGCGTTGTAGGAGTACTCGGTCTGCCGCATGTCTTCGACCATTTTCCTGCCGCGGCCGTAGATGTGCATGGCATCGATCAACGCCGTGTACAGGGTCTGATCCGGGCGCGAACGGAAAATCATCTCCTGCATGATCTTGCGCATGCCCTCCCCGGCTTTCCTGCGGCGCATCCGGCCGTTGCCGTCCTTCGGCATGACGATCGAGGCGGGGGGCTGGATCGATACCGTGATTCTCGGCAACAGCTCGCGCGGATTGCTTCCTGACAACCTGCTGAAAAATGTGCGCGCGGCGCCGTCCAGCCGCACCGGTGCGATGACTGCCTGCGTTCGGGCGGCGATAAAGGCAGGACCGTCGTAGACCTTCATCAGGCTTCCGGTGATCGTGATCCGTCCCTCGGGGAAGATCACGACCGGGCGGCCGGACTCGATCAGGCGAACTACCCGCTTCATCGCCATCGGGTTGGTAGGATCCACCGCCAGGTAATCGCTGAGGCGCAACACCAGCCGGAAAAATCGGTTGCGGGTCACTTCGGTATGCACCACAAAGACCGGATCGACCGGGAGGAACGCCCCCAGGATCAGCCCGTCCAGGAAGGACTGGTGGTTGGCGATGATGAGCAGCCGCGGCCGGCTAAAGTGGCTCGTATCGCCTTCCACCCGGACGCGAAACAGCACTTTCAGCAGCGCTCGGACGATGGACTTGAGCATGGCAGATCAGGGCATGCGTTCCAGTTGCGCTTTAAGCTCGCGCAGCAGCGCCAGCGTCGCCGGATGCTTCACCCGGCCAATTGCCGCGTCGATCGTGGAGCTCAGGTCTGTCGCCCCGAGCCGCAACGCGGCGCGAAACTCGCTGGGATGACCGTCCTTCCGGTATTGCTGCGCTACCTCGGAAAGGGGCGAAGAGACGGCTCGCTGGCCCGACAGATTGCGTGCCCGCATGCTCAGTGGACTGGAATCGACATTGCGCGACTCGATCGCGTTTGAGGCCCCCTGCGGATCCTTCTCGGCGCCAGCGGCCACCAGCAACAGCAGGACGTAATTGCGCTGCAGGTTGCGGCGGTACAGTTCGATGACCGGGACAGGCGCCTTCAGTTCGCGGAACAGTCCGTCATTCAGGTCGTAGAGCATGTCGATGCCGGTATAGCCCTTCGTGGCGGGATCCAGCTCCCGTGCTTCTGCCATGCGCTCGAACACGCCCGCGTCGATGAGTTTGCGCAGCAACTGCACGTTGGCGCCCTGCAGTGCATTGGCGCCTCCGTAAGGCGCCATGCGATACAAGACGTCACGATCCAGCAGCGGGCTCGGCGTAGAAAAGGCGCGATCCAGCAGGAACTTCAGCGCCGCGCGCTGACGTTCCGCCGGTACCGGTTGGAACGGCGGCGCCGCGCCGCGCCCGGCTTGGTATCGCGTCTCCTCCACGCCGCCCACCAGTTTCGCTACCGCCATCAGCTCCCGAAGGCGCTGCGTAATCAACGTATCGTATATCTCGGCCATGCGTGTATAGCTGCCGCCGAGTTGCGTCGTGCCGGGAATCAGCATCGGCATTACCCGGTCGATGTTCCTCAGCCCGAGGTCGGCCGCCTCGATCGGATCACTACCCACCACGTTGGTGCCGACCTGCGGATCTACGGCAGCCGCGTCGTCTTCGCCCCCGAAGCGCAGCATCGGATTGGTGATCTGCTGCGCTGCCAGTTGATCCAGTCGGCTCCCCTCGGTGTCGCTGCTCATCGGCAGGGTGACCCGCTTGCCGTCGACGAATCCGATCTGCATGAACGGCTTGTATCCCCATTCGATCGCAAAATAGTCGTAAGGACCGATTTTCGGCAGCAGATACGCGTTGTCTCCCGGCTGGGCAACATAGTTGAGCCGCGAATAGTCCATGATCGAAGCCGAGTTGCCCCATTTCTCAGTCCAATCGCGGCTGCGCAGTTGCGCAACCGAATAGGCCGTATGGCCCTTGAAGTTGTGACGCAGGCCGAGCGCGTGGCCGATCTCGTGCGCGACGATGTAGCGTAATAACTCGCCGGTTATTTCTTCCGGCAATGGCAGTTTCTGCGCGCGCGGGTCGAGCGGCCCGACCTGAGTGAAATACCAGGTCTCGGCGAGGCGCAGCACGTCGTGCCAGAAGATCGCGTGCGAGGAAATCACCTCGCCGCTGCGCGGGTCAATCACCGCCGGCCCCATCGCGTTCTGGCGGCCGCTGGGTGTCCATCGCACCACGTTGTAGCGCACGTCCTCCGGATCCCAATTCGGGTTCTCCTGTGCAGTCGGCGCATCGCGCGCGATGATGGCGTTGCGGAACCCGGCGTTTTCGAACACTTTCTGCCAATCCTCGATGCCGCGCTTGATGTACGGGCGCCACTGGTCCGGTACTTCCTGGCTCAGATAGAAAACGATCGGCTTCACCGGTTCGGACACCTCCGCCGATGGGTCCTTTTTTTCCAGCCTGTAGCGCTGGATGTACGCGCGGCGCACTCTGCCATGTTCCCCGGTGCCGTAGTCGTCAAAAGGCACGGTGAAATAGCCCACGCGGTCATCCGCGTAGCGCCCGCGCATCGGCGTTTGCGGCAGCGCCAGGATGCTGGCGTGAAAAATAAAACCGAGGGTGGCCGGGCGATCTTCATTGTCGGTCGCCCCACGCAGTTCCGCTGGGTCCGCCATCCAGGTTTGATAGAAGCGCACATCGATGCTGCCTGGGTAAGCCGTGACGGTCTGGACGTAAGAGCGCTTCGGATCGACCGCACGCATGTGGAAGTGACGCATCAGATCGAGCGCGAAGCCGGCCGGCACCTCGCTCGTAAAAACACTGGTCACGTCGATCTGTGCTTCCCCTGCGGGACCCTCGCCGATGATGTCGAAAACCCTGATCACGGTGCGCAGCGAGGCCGCCTCGACGCCGCGCTGCAGGTTGGGCTGTTCCCGCGCCAGAATTTCGTAGCGCACGTCCTCGAGAAAAATCTTGTTGCCCAACCTGATAAGCCTGACAACGCGGTTGTCCACAACAGAGCCCGGCGCAACGAAGTCACTTCCCGTCGAAAGCGCCGCAAACTCGGTATTGACGAGAATGTCGCGGTTGAGTCCGCGCGGCGGGATCTCGAATATCACGCGGTCGCAGATCACGTGCACGGTAAGCATGCCCACCAGCGTCTGCGTGGTCGTTTCCTTGCCGGGCGCACAGGACGAAACCATGGCCGTTGCTGCACCGAACACAGTCCGGCAAAAAAGTGCCGCAAGGACCGCAATGACAAGGACAATTGTTCGCATGATCAAGCCACCTCCTCGACGCGCTGCACTGGAAACAAGGAAACCGCGGAATTTCTTCAGATTGGCAGTCGGTCACGATTCTACTGAACTTCGCGCTCGGCGTTGCTGCCCGAGGGCGGACTGGATTGAAAGCTCGGGGTGCTGCTTGTTCAGCCTTGTTTTTCCCGACGCAGCCACGATGACGGACTGAGTTATAAGCCCATGCTTTTCGGCCGGGCAGCATGCGAAGGTCATCGGTAAGTGATTTGTAATCATTACAGATTTTGGATCCAGCTGGAGTCCGGACCCCCCGCATAGGTCGGCAACCCGGCTCAACGAGGACGCAGCACTTCAAGTCCAGTAGTAAGGAGTCAATGCAAGTCCTAACGCGAATTAATGAACCGGCATTGTGGGAAGCAGGCTCATGCGGGACTCGAGGTAAGGCGATCCCAGGCGGGACAATTCCCGGCGCCGGAACGTAGCGACGCAGAATCGCGCGAGATGGTTCTCAGGCCCGCGCGTCGGCGAGCGCCACTTCGCGGAAACGTACAGCGGAATGTCCCACGTCGGCCCGAATCGCCCGGCCTGTCTCGATCATCATCGGCGAGGCTTGCGCGGCGCCGACCGTTTGGTGGGCTTCTGCAGTGGCATGAATGTTCGCGAGCAGGCCGACCATGGCAACGAACACCACGATGTACTCCACGATTTCCGTTTTCGTCAGCTTCATGATGCGCTCCTTAACAGTTGACTGGTTCACATGAGCAACAGCTCATGGTCAGCAATTTACGCGTGACGTGCGCGCAACACATGTGAGGATTGCCGTTCAACCGAGGGAATATTCACGACAAACTGATGTGATCGGATTCACCAAGCGATGGGTGCATTGAAGCACCAGTTTAATAGGCTATAGTCGGGTGAAACGCGCGCGAAAGGTGGGACAAGCCATCTGGTTCGAGTCCTTCATTCTTCCTATCGCTTTGTGACAAACAACCGGTCTCTTGCCGCCTCGGTAATGGCGGCGACGCAAGGGTGCGTTACGCGCCGCTCTACGGAGATGGCGAAGAACTCCTCGACGATCTCCTGCGTTCGCCCGAGCGTTCTAACCTCGTACTGCGTTTCGATTTCCGATTCGAGAACGGTCGGTCCGATGAACACCCCCGCGCCGCGCTGCCCGAAGGCCTTCATCAGCGCGCTGTCGTCGAACTCTCCGACCACCCGGGGCCGGAGTTTGTTTGCATCGCGCCACCGATCCAAGCGCGGCCTTACCGCCGCGCCGTCCCCGGGGACCAGCATCGGAGCGCCGTCGAGGCAGGCGGGAAACTTTCCCTTGCAACGCTTGAAAAGCTCCGCTGTCGCGAAAAAACTCACCCCCGATTCCCCGAGCCGGTGGTTGTATGCGCGCACACTCACCGAGGGCGGGATCGGCGCGTCGGCAATGACGAGGTCGAGCCGATGGGCGCCGAGTTCCGAAAGAAGACCGTCGAGCTTCCATTCGCGGCATACCATGCGCACGGGCTCGGGGAGACGCGTCGCCGGTTCGATCAGCCGGTAGGCGATCGTCTTCGGAACGGAATCGGCTACGCCCACCCGGAACTCGACCGCACGGCCGCCTGCCGGGTAGTTCCGCAGGGCCTCCTCCAGTTCGGATCCGAGGGCGAAGATGTCCTGCGCGTAGCCGAGGGCGAGCCGCCCCGCTTCGGTCAGTTCGAGGTTGCGGCCGCGCTTGGCGAACAGAGGCGTTCCCAGGTCATCCTCCAGCAGCCCGATCTGCCCACTGATGGTCTGTGGTGTCAGGTGCAACTGCTCGCTCGCACGCGCGACCCCGCCCGCCTTGGCGACCTGCCAGAAGTAGTGCAGATGTTTGAAATTCATTTCGTCAATCCTTCGTTTTATTCGAGTAATCCGTATGGATAAATCGATTTTACACCAAGCCTCGCCGCCCCCACACTCGCTGCAACGGTGATTAACCGAGCAGGAGGAAGCGAGCATGCGCATCGATATCCAGGCCCGCGGGTTTCCGCTCACCGCCCCGCTTCTGGATCACACCGAGCGGCGGTTGCGCTTCGCGCTTACCCGAACCAGCAACCGGATCACGCGGGTGGTGGTCCGGTTGGGCGATACGAATGGCCCGCGCGGCGGCGCGGATAAGTTCTGCCGGATGCAGGTGTTTCTGGAGCATGCGCCGCCCGTCCTGATCGAGGACGCCGGCGCCGATCTGTACGCGGTGATCGACCGTATGGCGGAACGCGCCGGACGCAACGTCGCCAAGCGTGTTGACCGACTGCACGAGAACGTTCGACTGACGAAGCCGGAGCCGCTGCGCTCGCTGCCGGGCGAAGCCTCTGATCTTTCCAACAAACCCGAGGAAGTCTGACCATGAAACCTGCCGATACGCTTGTCCTGAGCCGCGATACCGGAGCGATTGCCTCGCCGCTGTCCGCCAACCGCGTATTGAGGAACACCTACTGGCTGCTGTCGCTGACCTTGTTGGTCAGCGCTGGAGCGGCGGCCGTGACCGCGGCCCTGCAGCTCCCGCATCCGGGCATCGTCATCACCTTGATCGGATATTTTGGCCTCCTCTTTCTGACGGTTCGGCTGCGCGACAGCGGCTGGGCGCTGATTTCGGTCTTCGGGCTGACGGGATTCATGGGCTACACGCTCGGGCCAATCGTCAGCCACTACCTGGCGATGCCGAACGGGCATCAGGTGGTGATGATGGCGATGGGCGGCACGGCCGCGATCTTCCTCGGGCTGTCGGCCTACGCGACGGCAAGCCGCAAGGATTTCAGCTTCATGGGCGGCTTCCTGATGACCGGAATCATCGTGGCTTTCCTGGCCGGATTGGGCGC
>JANOGH010000131.1:0-3152 GCA_031414075.1 Betaproteobacteria bacterium
GTCCCACCGCACCGCTACCCCCCCACCTCACACCTTTCTCTGTCTACGCCATTCCCCGAGCAAACTGAATACGACGGCACCAATGACGGTGAGTCCCGTGAAGATCTCGACGAAGAGCGAGTAATTGAGCCGATAGCGTCCGCTGGAACGGTCGTAGACCGTGCAGAACAGGCGCACTTTCTCCGCCAGCGCGCGCCAGTCGCCCGCGGGCGCAGGCGCACCGGTGATGAGTTGCTTCAGCGGCTCGATCAGCATCGGAACATCGAAACTGTCGCCGTAGATCTGGCGATAGATGCGTCCCTCGGCATCCAGCACCGTGACCTGGGTAACGTGGTCAAAGCCCTTGGGGGTGGCATACCAGGTGAAGCCAAACTCGCTTGTGAGCGCTTCGACCGTACCGGGGGCCGGGCTGAGGAAATCCCATCTCGGATCGGCAATGCCGTGTTGCACGGCAAACGCACGCATGGCCTGCGGCGTGTCGAACGGCTGGTTAAAGCCAATGGTGGCGACAGCGAAGCCGTCCTGCCCCAGCGCGCGGCGCGCTTCCCCGATCGCCTTGTCGAGAAAGCGGACTGTGATCGGGCAAACCTGACTGCAACCGGTGTAGACGAAATTAACCAGCAACGGCTTGCCGCGATAATCGGCAAGCCGACGCGCCTGGCCACGGCTGTCGGTGAACGCGTAGTCCGCCACCCGGTTACCGATGACGCTCTGGCTCAATTCGATCGCCTTCGCAGTGTCGGGCGCCTCGACCTCGGCCTGCGCAGCGATTGAAGCCGTCACCAGCCATGCCACTGCGATCAAGCTGGACTGTCGTTGATTCATTGCATGAATTTCGTCAAGAAAACACTTTCACCGCAGAGGACGCGGAGGACGCGGAGGAAAACCAGAAATGTGGAAAGGCATGTGGAAGTTAGAAACAGGCCCGGTGCCGAAATGACCACCGATACGAGGTTTTTACTGTCGAATGCTTCCTTGCTTTTTGCACTTCCTCTGCGTCCTCCGCGTCCTCTGCGGTGAGTGCTTACGGATCCTTAGTGGTAAACGCTTATCGTGAGCAAAACGCGCTAGCGCAGCGCGGCTTCGATCATCCCCGCGCCGAGCACCAGGGAGAGCTGCGCAAGCGAGGCGAAGAAGCTGGCCATCGCATTCCTGCGGCTGGGTTCGCACACCAGCTTCCAGGCCCGGAAGATGAACCAGGCGCCGCCGATTGCCGCGCCGGCGAAGTAGATCCAGCCGCTGCCATAGAACACCGGTGCGAGCGACACCGCGACCAGCACCACGGTGTTGGCCAGGATCACGCGCGCACTGCGCGCGGCGCCGATCACCGCGGGCAGCATCGGCACCTGTGCGGCCACGTAGTCGTCGCGATAGGCGATGGCCAGGCTCCAGAAGTGCGGCGGGGTCCACAGGAACAGCACGAGGGCGAGAATCAAAGGCTGCGCCGGCAGGCCGGGCGCGACGGCGGCGGCGCCGGCCAGCACCGCGAAACTGCCGGACAGGCCCCCGATCACGATATTCATCCAGGTGCGGCGCTTGAGCCAGACGGTGTACACGATCGCGTAGAAAAACGCGCCGAGAAAAACGTAGAGCGCGGTCAGGGGATTCAGCGCCCAGCCGGCGGCGAGCACCGCCCCGGCGGTGAGCGCCATGATCAGCCACACCCAGCGCACATCGTGCACGGCCGCGCCGGTGACGAAAGGGCGCTTGCGCGTGCGCGCCATGCGCGCGTCGAGATCGCGTTCGACGTACTGGTTGAACGCGCCAGCTGACGCCGACGCCACCATCACCGACAGCGCCAGCACCACCATTTTCCAGCCGGACAGAGGCGTTCCGGGCGTGATCGCCGCCGCGGCGAGCGCGGTCCAGGTGATGACGACACCGATCCTCAGTTTGAACACATTGAGTATGGTCTTCATGGCTCCCTCCTTCCATGCGCTCCGCACACGCCGCGCTTCATTTCCCCTGCGTGGCTCAGCTCAGGAGCCAGAGCTGCGACAGGTACTTCCAGTTCACAAAGTAGTACAGGACGAAGGACACCAGAAATACCATGGCGAATATGAACGTGCCCGGCGCGGCAAATCCGCCCACGCCGATGCTGCCGTGGCCCTGGATCGCCGCGGCCACCATCGGCAGCCGGTGCGGCGAGACCTTGCTGCCATAGCTGTCCTTGGCGTCAAGCTTCCTGCCCCACAACAGCGAGCCCACGGTGATCAGGAGGTAAATTCCCCCGCCGACGATCGCCGCCAGGCCGGCGAGCGCCATCAGCCCCATCATCAGGTAAGCGGTGCCGGGATACTCGTAGGGCATGGCCGCGCCGGTGAACGCCATGTCCCAGTGGCGGCGCGCTACCCCGAGGGTGCCCGCGCCCATCATGAACACCGCGAACAGCGACATGCCGATGCCAAACACGTAAGGCTGCCACTTTGCCAGGGACGGCAGGATCATCTCGCGCCGGAACAGCGTCGGAATCAAAAAGTAGGTCAGCGACATGAACGCCAGCGTGGTGCCCACCACCACGGTGGCATGGAAGTGGCCGGGGACGTAAACGGTGTTATGGATGATCAGGTTCAATTGCTCGGTGCCCATCATTACGCCGGAAATGCCACCCAGGAAACCGAAACCGATCAGCGAAATGAACATGCCCGAGAACACCGGGTTGCCCCATGGCGCCTTGCGAATCCATTCGAACAGGCCGCGGTTGAGACCTTTTTCACGCTGGGCGATTTCGATCGATCCCGGCACAGTCAGGCCATGCACCATGCTCGCCAGCACCGCCAGGTACATCGCATAGCTGGTATTGAAAATCTTCCACTCCGAGCTGATGCCCGGATCGGTCAGCACGTGGTGAGCGCTCGCCAATTGCAGGAACAGGATATAGAGCAGAAACGCGCCGCGGCTCACCCGCTCCGACATCGGTTTCGCCCCGAAAGCGATGGCGGCAACGGCGTACCAGATTGAGATGTGCGCGGCGACGTTGATCTGCTGCGACGAGTGGCCGAACGCCCACCAGATGGTGCGGTAGACCAGCGGATCGACCGACTGCACGACACCGACCGACATCAAAAATGTGGGAATCAGAATGATGGCGCCGGACGTGATGGTGAACACGGCGATGATGGCGGCGGTGATGGCGCCGAAGGTCACCAGCG
>JANOGH010000132.1:0-4725 GCA_031414075.1 Betaproteobacteria bacterium
CCACGGCGGTCACCGGACGCCTCGCCTCCAACGATCCCAACCTGCAGAACATCCCCATCCGCACGCCGCAGGGGCGGCGCATCCGCGAGGCGTTCATCGCGCCGGCGGGAAGCAAAATCGTTTCGGCGGATTACTCCCAAATCGAACTGCGCATCATGGCGCACCTCTCGGGCGACCAGGGCCTGCGCCACGCCTTCGAGCACGGCCACGACGTACACCAGGCCACCGCCGCCGAAGTGTTCGGCGTGTCGCTGGAAAAAGTGACCAAGGACGAGCGGCGCGACGCAAAGATCATTAATTTCGGCCTCATCTACGGCATGAGCGCGTTCGGCCTGGCGCAGAACCTGGGCCTGGAGCGCGCCACCGCGCAGGCCTACATCGAGTCCTACTTCACGCGCTATCCCGGGGTAAAGAAATTCATGGATGCGACAAGGGAAATGGCGCGCGCCAAAGGCTATGTCGAGACCGTCTTCGGCCGGCGCCTGCGCCTGCCCGAGATCCAGTCCGGCTCACCCGCGCGCCGCCAGGCCGCCGAGCGCGCCGCCATCAACGCGCCGATGCAGGGCACCGCCGCCGACCTGATCAAGCTGGCGATGGTTGCAGTTCAGGATTATCTCGATACTTCCAAACTTCAGACAAAACTCATCATGCAAGTGCACGACGAACTCGTGTTGGAAGTACCCGAGAAAGAACTTCCCACAGTGAAAGAGAAAGTTCGCGAGCTGATGCAGGACGTCGCGAAGCTGGAAGTCCCTCTGATTGTCGACGTGGGCGTCGGCGACAACTGGGACCAAGCTCACTGAACGGATAGGGAAATCTATCAGCCCCAGGCTGCGCTCGTCGGCGGATTCATGCTTTTCATTCTCGTGACCGCGCCCACGATGGGCTGGCTGCTCGCCTCGATGCCGATTCTCGCAGTACCGCTGATCGGGATGCTGGCATACGCAAATGAGCGTCTTGATGACCGCAAGGCAGAAGTGCACGAAGTGAGGCAGGTACACCGCGTATCAATCAGGTCAAGACGTGCTACGCGCGAAGAACTGGTATTCGAGTCCTGGCGCGGTTCCGGCACGGAGACCGTCGACCAGCACGGGCATTGGTCGGCTATGCCGCCTTCCAGGAATGGCCGGTTATGGCGCCTGCATGTGCGCCCCGGACTGCTGGGTCGCCCTTGGGTGGAATCCCTGCATCCTCTTTGAGCAGGACGGTTCAGAACCAGATGCCGGATATTCGAACATGGGAAAATGATGCATGAGCGCTGAACTGGAAGCATCTCTCGCCATTGGCCTACTTGTTCTGGGCGTAGTGGCGATCGTTCTTGTCCTGGGCTTGTTGAGCCGCAAGGATTCCGGACACCACGAAAAACAAAAGGTTGCAAAAGCCCGATTGCAGGCGTACGTGGACGAAATTGTGCGTGCTGGAATGCAGATCAAACGCGCGACACGGAACGGGTGGGAACTGTCAGGCCAGGTTGATGGCGTCGCCTTCGAATACCGCATCGAAGCCAACACCCTCATTGTCGAGAGGCTGTTTGTCACGCTGACGGTAGCGACCGGCGCACTAGGCGAATTCCGCGTCCAACCCAAAGGGGCGGGTGCCGCAATTGCCCGATTCTTTGGCATGTCCAGGGAATTTCGGACTGGCGATCGCACTTTTGACCGGGCCTACGACATAACCGCCACCACGGACGAGTACGCGAAGGAAATATTCGGTATCCCGGAAAATCTGGACTTCCTGCGATCCCTGAATGCGGCTGGATTTCATTATGTGAAGAGAACGTCAACCCACCTTTCGGCAAACCGGAGTTCGGCCGACCCCCTTCCATTCGATGCCTTGCACAGGGCAGCCGCATGTCTCGCGCAATTGCGACTGCCATCCACCGCGCCCATGGAAGGCCCAAGCCGGCACATTGAGCGGTTCGTATTGTTCGCGGTTCCGATTTGCGCCCTGTTTCTTATCCTGGCCGGGTTCTCGGCGCTCAGTAGCACACGCCCCCTGCTTGCCGATTTCATGATTTTCATGATCGGGACTTCGCCCATCGCGTTCATCACCTGGGTGGCGGCTTTTGTCGTTGCCCGGCGCTATCTCCGGCGCCATCCGATGATTGCCGCCCCCGTGATGGCCTGGGTGCTCGTCCTGGCGCCGTTTCTGGCGGTGGCGCAATTCGGCGTCCTGGCCGATGTCAATGAACGCTTTGATGCCAGCGAGGCCCAGGTTCAAGACGTGCGCCAATTGAGGAGCCACATCGCGGGCGCCCGCGCCTACCGGAGTCAACGGGGCTTCCGGGTGTACATGCTGGATTCGTGGCCTGGATCCGGCGTCGTAGGTATCGATACCATCGGCGTGCCTCCCTACACCGGGCCGTCGAAGGATGGCCAGCTGTGGCGCTTGCGCATACGTGCCGGACTGCTGGGGCAGCCCTGGATAGAATCAGCGCATCCGATCAAACCATGAAACGCGAAAACGTAGTCGGACGCGCGAACGTCGAGGACACGCCGGAGCTCGAGGCCTACTACCGCGAGCTGGAAAAGCGCGACCTGGGCGCGCTGTGGAACGTGGCCAACGAGATCGAGCCCTGGTACCCGCAGCCGAAGTCGGTGACGGATAGGAAAATCTATCCGCCCCTGGCCGCATTACGCTGCACGAATCGGCCATTCTCCCGCTCCCCGGTCCCGGTTTGACGGCGTGCAATGGTGCTTATGTCGCGTCGGGGGCCGCTATTGGTAAAAAGCGAAGGTGTTGCCATACAAACCGCCCGCGATCCATAGACTGTCCGCGCAAAGCGTGGCGGGCGCCGCTAGCGCGCTTGCGCCATAGCGGTACCCGACCGGACACGAGCGCCCCGGCCCGGCCTTGGCCAGGTCAGTCATCGTTGAATCTTGGTGCACAAGCCCTTGATCGCGATTCGGCCCATCGGCTTACAAGACAATCGTTCGCCGCCTTAATTCTCCGAGGCGACGCGGCGCTTCGTGCGCTCGATGGTCGCCGCCGAGGCGATGCTGCACGACGTGCGGCGAAGGTAGGGCCCCGAACCTATCCTCCTGCGCCCGCGAGCGATAGACTCAGGGCCGCATCTAGGCCGGCAGTTTTGACAGGCTGAATCGCACCGGCATGTTTCCGGCCAGTTCCTCCTCAGGGTTTCCCTTGCTGTGCCAGTTTTCCCACTATCGCACGCGGTACCAGGCTAAGAGTCGCGAGACCTTTCATGGCCGGATCCGCGCGCAATGCGGCCTTGTCGCGCAATCCGACAAACGCCTGCCCCGCCGCTGTTTCGAGCCAGAACCAGTGCTGCACATCAGCAGGCGCGTGCTTGCCGGGTTGCGCCGCCTTGGCTTCGTAATAGAAAGTCTTCAACTCGTCGGCAGCGAGCTTCAGCGCTCCGGCCATGGTCATGCCCTCGCGGAAGACCGGCCGCGGCGCATCGGCGAGCCAAGCGCCGAGAAACTCGCCGAGTTCGCGTGGCGACAGTCCGGTCATTCCGAGAGTCGTCCTGCCGTTACGCCTTTCGGCCACCTCATGCCAGGCCTGCAGTTGCGAAATTTCATCCGCCAGCCGCTCTTGCAGCGTGCCCTCCGACCGCATGCGCGGAAAACTGACCGGGCAATTCGGCGCGTCGGGTATTTCCCCCAGATCGCCGTAAGGGGCGTCCTCGGGAAAATCTTCCAGCACCGGACCGGATTCTCGTTCCAGCAGGCGAAACGCCGAGAGCAGCACCTTGCGCTGAAATACCGGATCGTTCGGTACGCCAAACGGACGTCCCAGCATGAAAGGAACCCACAACGCCCGGGGTGGATTGATCGCCGCCGAGTGCTCCCGGATCAGGCTGATGGAGACGGTAGGGATACCCTCTTCTTCAAGATAGTGGCCAAGTGCGCTCACGGCGCACGTGCAAACCGGTCAAACTGGAGACAGCACTACCGCATCGACATTGTCGGCTCTCAACAGCGCCGCAAGTTCGCGCGCTTTCGGTTCGTATCGAGTGACCTGCGGTATGGCGCCCATGAAGGAATAGTGGAACGCCGCAACCGCGCCCGCGATTTTGTCGCGCACCAAGTCCTTGAGCCGATCGAGCGGGAACACCACGTTCCAGTCCGACTGAAATCCGGTGCGGTCGAAATTGACCGAGGCATGGCTCATCACCAGTTCGGCTGGCGCGACCTTGCCGGGGATGACCCGGTAGTCGATGCCGGCGCCTCCGGAGTCGAAGGGCCGGTCGCTGCGTAAATGCAATCCGGCGGTGGTGACAATCGCCACCCGCCGCTTCGCCAGCGCGGGCCCGGCCATGAAAGGCCGGCTCGAGAATTGAGGCAGCGTGGATATTCTGTCCAAATGGCTCTTGCGCTCCGACTCCGGAAAATCTGCCAGTCGTACCATGATGCGTTTCTCCGTTTGACTATCGTGTGATCGTTGCGGCGGTTTGCCCGAACAGCAGGCGCTTCGATTCTTCGCTTACCGTCGGTTGCGTGTTGATCTCGGCCGCCCTGGCATAGGCACGCATGACCGCGGGCCTCCCGGCGATGGCTTCATACCAGCGTTTCAGGTGCGGAAACTTCGTCAGCTCCTGCCCCTGGCGTTTGTGCGGCACTACCCATGGATAACTCGCCATATCGGCGATCGAATAGTCACCGGCTACGAACTCGCGATCGGCCAGCCGTTTGTCGAGTACCGCATACAAGCGCCCTGTTTCGTTGACATATCGATCGATCGCGTAAGGCAATTTCTCCG
>JANOGH010000133.1:0-2334 GCA_031414075.1 Betaproteobacteria bacterium
CGAAGACCTCGGCATGGAGGCGATCTACGAGTTCGAGGTGCAGGACATGCCGGTGACCGTTGCAGTCGACGCACGTGGTGAATCGGTACATGAGACGGGGCCGCGGATCTGGGGCGACAAGATCAAGGCGCTAAAGATTCCCGTGCGGGTGGCCTGACGTTCCCGCGGAAACGCTTTTCGGCTCAAACAATTCACAGACGGAAAATATGGCGCGCCGTCAAGTTGACAGTCGCTTCGAGAGTCGGCAGGTCACCCCACTCCACACACCCTACTGCGGCAACTTCACCTCGAACTTGATCGCCGCCAATTGCTCTGGCGTCTTGCCGATCTTCTGCAGGAACGGCAGCCAGCGCGGGTCGTTGTGAAGATTGCTCAACAACGGTTCATTCGGAAAATGCACCACGCCGGTGTCGTGATTTGCCACCGCCTTGCCCAGCCATTCGAACGCGCGGTCAGCCTCGCCGCGGAACGCGTACACCCGGGCAATGGTGGATGACCAACTCTTTTCGTGTTTCTTGATCAGCTCGGCGAGTGCCGCATCGGATGCCGACGCTTGCCCCAGCGCGTGGTAGGCCAGCGCCAATCCGGTCAGGCGCCAGCCTTCTTCCGGTTCCTCCTGCATCGCCGCCAGGGCGGCTTTGCTCTCGCCCTTTCGCAACATCGCCACGCCTATGTGGAAATTGTCGCCGATAGCGTCCGGACTCAGCTTCAATCCGGTACGAAAACTGGTGATGGCTTCATCCAGGTGCCCGGCCTGCAAGTAGAACCAGCCCAAGCTGCTATGGGCGCCGGGGTCCAGCGGATCGCGAGCAGCAATATATTCAGCGACTTCGATCGCGGTGTTTGGACGACCGAGGCCAAAGGATAGATACGCAGCTAAACGCAGTGCATACGGATTGGCCGGGTCCAGCGCCAGCGCTTGCTCCATATGTCGCGCTGCGGCCGCCAGGTCGTCGTCGTAGAGCCTTGCGACATCACTTAGACTGGCATGGGCCAACGAATAATCAGGGTCGATCGCCAACGCCTTGTTGGCCGCCTCGCGCGCTAACCTGAAGCTCTCGTCGGCGGAGCGTGGGCCCGAGCCCAGAAAACCCTGTTCCACGTAATGCGTCGCCAATCCATTCCAGGCCGCAGCGTAGCTGGGGTCGATCGCCAGCGCCTATTGGTAGAGTGCGATGGATTGCTCGAGTCCCAGATGTGTGTACTGGCGGTACAGCTGGCCGGCCTGCAGGAACAGCGCATACGCCTCGGGGCTGGTTTTCTGCACCTTCGGCGCCGCGCCCAGCAGCGTGACCTTCAGTTGCTTCACCACGGCCGCCGCAATTTCTTCTTGTATCGCAAAGATGTCTTCCTGCGAGCGATCGTAGGTCTCCGACCACTGGTGGTAACCGTCGGCTGCGCGGATCAACTGCGCGGTGATGCGCAGCTGGTTACCGGACTTGCGCACCGAACCTTCGAGGACATGCGCGACGTGCAGTTCTCGCGCCATCTCCGCCAGCTTCACGTCCTTGCCCTTGTAATAGAACGACGAGGTGCGTGCGGCGACTTGCAACTCGGGAATCTTGGCCAGCAGATTCAGCAATTCTTCTGACAGGCCGTCGGCGAAGAATTCCTGTTCCTTGTCCGAGCTGATGTTTACGAACGGCAGCACGGCGATCGACTTGTCGTTCAGCGCAACGGCCGCCGTCGCAGTTGCTGGCTTCGCCGCAGGGGCGTCGCCAACGCCTTGGAAGTACCAGAAGATCCCGCCGCCGAGTACCAGCAACACCGCAATGAGCGCAAGGGCGAAACGCCCTATCAGAGGCGTGCCGCGCGGCCGTGCCGCACCGGAACTTCGGACGCTTAGGTCAACTGCTCCCGTTGCCGCTCCCTTCACCTTGGGTGCAGGGGCGGGATCCAAGCCCAACAACTCGCGAACTTGCTGGGCAAACGCCGGCGGGGTCTCACCGCCCGGCAGCCAGGTCCATTGCGCTCGGAAGAATTCCTCGGGGACACGCGCATCGGCCTCACGGGTCTCGTCAACCACCACGGGCACCAGGAGTGTCGCGTCATCCGCCATGTTATGCAGCCGCCGTGTGGCGAGATGCCATTCACCGCGGAAGTAACCCTCAGACCGCGCATTGGTATGCGCTGAAATTATCGGCAGAAACAAGGCGCAGTCATGAATCTGCTTCTTGATTTGCGAATCCCAAGCGTCTCCCCCGCGCAGTTCGCTTCGGTCGAACCACACCTCAACGCTCGCGGCTCGCAGGGCCTCGCAGATGCGCGCCGCCGCGTCTGCATCTTCGGAAGCGTAGGAAAGGAAGACGGCACCGCTAGGCATTGGACTTCTTG
>JANOGH010000134.1:0-1766 GCA_031414075.1 Betaproteobacteria bacterium
AACATAGAGCGAACGCGGCACGGCCGCAAGCCTTCACGGCACAAGATGTGGGGGAGCCGGAGCAAAGGGGATAAGCCTTGGCGTGGTAAATGAAGTCGTGGCGCATGTCGGTGAAATGACGGTGGTGATGGACCAGCCGACCGACAACGTGCTCAAAGACGGGTTGCAGTTCGAACCGTTCGACATGCTTCAGGAACTCTTCCGGCCTGATATCGTCTTTCTGATGCGGCATGGCCCGACCGATTGGTCGAAACTGGATATCAAGGACGTGAACCCGACCGATTGCGCCAATCAGCGCGTGATGATCGAAAAGGGCAAGGCAGACATGCGCACGCTTGGCGTGCTGTTGGTTGCCAATGGCTTGCGTCCGTCTGAAATAGTGGCGAGCCAATGGTGCCGTAACCAGCAGACCAAGGACGAGCTGCTGGCGGGGATGGCGAATGCCGATCCCGACTATGTGAAATCCGTCGTCGTCAAGACCGACCCCGCGCTTAACCTGCTGCTGTCGTTGCAGGGCGCGCCAAACGTGACCGCGATGCGCAAATTGATTTCATCCTGGACGGGCGAGGGGAAATCCGGGCCGCTGCTGCTGATCAGCCATTTCACCAATATCCAGGAATTGACGGAATTCTCTGCCTATGAAGGCGAGATCCTGATCATTGATCCGAAACGCGACAACCGGGTCATAGGTTATCTTCGGTTGCGCAGCTCCGGGCCAGACGTCGGGCATTTCAGGCAGGCACAGAAGTAACCCTGCGAGTATCTGACTGATCCGAAACTCCTCGTTGCCCGATTGTTTGGCCGATGCCGGTTGGCGCGGCCGGATGATCGGGCAAAGCCACAGGCCGCGGGTCAATCTGCGCCATGGCCGGGCAGGCCCGCATTCAAAGCGAATGCGCCCGGTTACAGTCGCGTTAGACGTGTCTGGCGCATTGGCCGCGTGGCGCAGTATGTTCACCGTTTGCGCGCTGCGTTGCGGAGTGCACGTGGTCGAGGATTTCCCGCGCATCCACGAGAAGGCGTTGGCCCGCCGCCGTGAGACTAATGTTGTGGGAGTCGCGCTGCACGAGCGGGGCGCCAAGGAGGGATTCCAGGTGCTTGAGTTGCCGGCTCAACGTCGGCTGCGTGGTGCGCAGCGAGCGCGCCGCCGCCGAAATGCTGCCGGCTTCAGCAATTCGCACGAAGGTCCGAAGCAGGTTAAGGTCGTTGAGGGTGGCCATACGAGCGAAGTATAGCAGACATTCGCATGAGCCGTCTGCTCAAAACACCCGGACAGGTGTTCAATGAACCCGTGAACAGGTTCGACACCGGCTGAGTTGGAATCGTCGAGCGCTGCGCGAAGACAAGACACCGAACTTAACCTTATGAAACTGCACAATCAAGTCGTCGTCCACGTCACCTCAGGAGCCTGATCATGTTTTCCCTCACCCAAAATCTCGGAAACGCCGACAGCGCCTTCCGTGCCATCGCCGCCGTCGCATTGCTGACCGCCAGCTTCATCGCCCCCGTGCCCTTGATGGCCGCAGTCGGGCTCGCCCTCACAGGCGTATACATGATCGGAACGTCACTGGTCGGCACCTGCCTCGGCTACAAGTTGATTGGTGTGTCAACTTGCCCGGTCAAGCAGCGCGGGTAGCTAAAGTCGAACGGCCTCCGGGGCTCGCGCGCAGGTGGCGCCATCTTCGCCTGGGTGAGCGTGGCGATCGGCGCCTACGTTGCCGTCAGCATGACAATGCACGGTTGGCTCGATTGGGTCCCGACCGATG
>JANOGH010000135.1:0-2878 GCA_031414075.1 Betaproteobacteria bacterium
AATGGAATGGTGTACGGCTTGCGGGCAGCCGCAGCGAGGATCGCCACAGTCGTTTTCGAGGTCATGCCCTGATCGCGGCCGATGCCGTAGACGACGCCGGGGCGCAGGCCGACACTGGGAACCAGCCAGTCCTGTGCATAGACGCGGGAGGTCTGTTCGTTGGCGAACTTGTAGGCGCCGTAGAGCGTCGCCATGGTGTTCGGATCGAAGACGCCGTGCGCGGCGATCGAGCTGGCATAGGCGATGCGCTTGATGCCGAGCTTGCGCGCGGCTTCGAAGATATTGATGGTGCCCACCACATTCACCTTGGCGCCGGCGACCGGATCCGCCTTGCAGAACGGGACCTGCAGTGCCGCGAGATGGATGATCGCCTTCGCGCCGCTTTTTTCCACGGCGTTCTTCACAGCAGCGGTGTCGGCGATGTCGCCGGTAAACCATCGCACCTGGGCGAGCTCCGAATCGGCCATCAGCAATTTCGGACGGCGCTTGTCTTCGGTGAGATCCATTGCCGCTGCCGGTACGCCTGCGTCGGTGAGCAACGTGAGCACCCAGCTGCCGATGCAGCCGCCCGCGCCGGTGACCAGCACCGGACCGTTGAATTCCTTGGGATTGATCCTGAATTGCTTGAACACGCGGGTCTCCTCACAGTTCCATTGGCAAAGCCGGGTCTCGCGCCCATTCGGACAGCGAGGCATCGTAGAGCTTGACGTTATCGTGACCGAGCATCGTCAGCACCAGCGTGTCGGCCGACGCCGCGATGCCGCCGCCGCAATACGTGATGACAGCCGGTTTGGACAAAGGCTCCGCAAACATGCGACGCAGTTCTTCCGCGCTCTTGTAAACATTGTTGTCGTCCACCGTCGCCACAGCGGCCAGGTTGACGCTGCCCTTGATATGCCCGCGGCGACCGTAATATACGCCACCGGTGCCGGTGTGCTGCTCGGGACGCAACGCATTGATGGTGCAGGTATCGGCGGCTCCGATCGCCGCGAGCACCTCGTCCCTCGTGGCGACCATTTCCCGGCGTGCGGGGCGCGCCTGGAAGTTTGTTCTGGCAAAGGATTTCGCAGCGCCGCTTGCAACGGGCCGGCCTTCCTTGCGCCACTTCTGGAATCCCCCATTGAGAACCGCCGCGCGTTCGTGACCGAATACGCGCAGCATCCACCACATTCGCGTTGCCCACCAGTGGTTGGCGCCAGAGTAGCTCACCACCAGCGTGTCGTGGCTGATGCCCAGCGCAGACATCGCTTCAGCGAACTGGGTGCTCGATGGCAGCATGAAATGGAACGCGGCCGCGGTGTCGGCCACGTCGTGGTCCATATCCACAAACGCCGAGCCGGGAATGTGCTCCTTGAGGAAATCATCGCGTCCCGGCTGTACCTTGTAATAGCTGTTGTCGGGAAGCGGCGGGAGGTGGGTCGTGCAGTCCAGCACCCGCACCGCGGGATCCTGCAGGTGCCCGGCCAGCCAGCCGGTTTCGACCAGGAACTCGGGACGAACGAAACCTTGCGTCATGTTTTCGTAGACTCTGCGGCGGCCGAAAACCAGAAGGCTACCAAAAAATGACCGATCTCCGCGGTTTGGTCGCGGCACGATCGAGCCCGGTGCGACCAGCCAGCCGGGTCGGCGATCGCCCCCGAATATTCGAAGCGCTTGATTCACAAGGACCTCGACAGGATTTCCGCAGAGCAATAAATGTTCTGAGGTTAGAAACCACTGTCCGGAAATTTGCATCTGCGGCCGATTCCTGCATGATTCTGATATCCGCTGACGCCGTCATAGTCCGTCCGCCCCATAAGTCCATAAGACCAAACCTGGAAAAGGTGGAGTTCCGAAATGATCAGAGACGCCGCGTACTATGAATCAATGTTCAACAACCGGGCGGCGGTCCCGGAATTCCAGAGTCATTTCGACAGCTGGGCGACCCGGTCG
Organism: Betaproteobacteria bacterium; assembly: GCA_031414075.1. Taxonomy (GTDB): domain Bacteria; phylum Pseudomonadota; class Gammaproteobacteria; order Burkholderiales; family JACQAP01; genus JACQAP01. Next base: position 1,933 of record JANOGH010000135.1, read on the forward strand.
GAACAGGCACGTCGCAGTCTCGATGTCGAACTGGACGTGCCTTATGGCGACGACCGCATGGAAACCATGGACATCTTTCGGCCGCGTGGCGAGGCGAAAGCGCTGCTGATGTTCATTCACGGGGGCTACTGGCGATCCCTTGACAAGAAGCACCATTCCTTCGTGGCCGCGCCGTTCGTGAATGCCGGAGCCGCCGTCGCCGCGATCAACTATTCGCTGTGCCCGACGGTCAAAGTCGAGGATATCGTCCTGCAATGCCTCAAGGCCGGGGCCTGGCTGTACCGCAACGCCGCAGAAGTGGGCGCCCCGCGCAGCCGGATCTTCGTCGCCGGGCATTCAGCGGGCGGTCATTTGACAGCGATGTGCATGGCGGCGCAGTGGCCGCGCTATTCCCGGGGGCTGCCGGAGAAAGTCATGCAGGGCGGCCTCTCGATCAGCGGCATCTACGATCTGGGGCCGATCGTGCGCACACCGTCGATCAATGTGGACCTGCGCCTGACCGAATCCGACGCGCTTAAGCTCAGTCCGGGATTGATGCCCCCCGCTACCAAGGCGCCTGTCTATATAGCCGTAGGCGGGCGCGAAATCGGCGGCTTCAAGGAGCAGCACGCGCTGATCGCCAACCAGTGGTCGAGTGTCATCGCGGCCGACATTCCCTGCCCGGATGACAACCACTTCACGATCCTGAACGCGTTCGCCAACCCCGAAGCCGAGCTGTGCAAGGCGGCGGTGCGGATGATGGGGTTGGGCTGAGGTGCGAGGCACGAGGCACGAGGCGCGAGGCTCTAGGCACGAGGTTGAGTAAAGCCTTAAAGCATTCAAGACTTAGAACCTCGTGCCTCCTGCCTAGAGCCTCGCGCCTGGCGGGCGGCCTCGCACCTCGTACCTCACGACAGCCCCATCATCCGCACCGCCGCCTTGCACAGCTCGGCTTCGGGGTTGGCGA
>JANOGH010000136.1:0-3740 GCA_031414075.1 Betaproteobacteria bacterium
CTTGCCGAAACGCAATGGGCGGGAAAGCAAGGTTGCTGATCTGCGAGCGCATCGTACCCGCGGGCAATGAGCCTTCCTCTGCGAAGCTGATCGACTTGCATATGCTGATGACCAACCACGGCGGCAGGGAGCGCACCGAAAAGGAATACGACGTGCTGCTGGCAATGACGGGCTTCAAAGTGGCGCGCGTGATCCCGACCAGCACGCCGTGGAGCGTGATCGAGGCGCGGGCGGCGCCATAAGGGTGGAAAAATGTGGAGGGATGGAGTTTTCGCAGGACGCATGTGACTCGATACAGACCTGCCTCTCGCGCTTGAACTGTCCGCCCCATCCCGTGGCGGCGCATGCTGTGAATCGGGAAAAATAATGACCCTGGCTCGTCTTATTGCCATCGCGGTTCTGACGCACATGGCGTTCGTGGCTGCGCGCATGACTGCTTCGCTCTACGCGCTGGCGAACAACGCGTCGACCTTCACCGTCGGCGTAATCCTGGCGCTGTTCTCTCTGGTGCCGATGCTGATCGCGCTGCGCGCCGGCCGCTGGCTCGACGCGGTAGGGCCGCGGCGCCCGACCCTGATCGGAACGCTGCTCATACTCGGCGGAGTGCTGCTGCCATCGGCCTTCTCCTATGCTGCCGCCGACTTGGCGCCTTTGTTGGTCGCGGCTGCGCTGATCGGCACTGGCTCCACGTTGACGATGCTCTCGATCCAGAAAGTCGTCGGCGATCGCGCCGACCCGAACCGCCGCGCGGCGGCATTCTCCTGGCTGGCGCTGGGTGCCTCGATCTCCGGTTTCACCGGGCCGGTCATGAGCGGGTTGCTCATCGACTCGTTTGGTCATCGCGCCACCTTCGGCGTGTTGATGGGTGTCGTGCTGCTCGCACTTGCGTTGGTATGGGTCAATCGTGGGTTGCTGCCCGCACACGAGGGCAGGATGAGCGGCCCGGAGCCCCTGCACCCTCTCGATCTGCTGAAGCACACGGAGTTGCGGCACGTCCTGATCGCCACGGCGTTGATCTCCATGTCCTGGGACCTGCAGACCTTCATGATCCCGGTGCACGGCACGCGCGTGGGTTTGTCGGCGTCCGAGATCGGTTTCGTGCTCGGCTGCTTCGCGCTGGCGACCTTCACGATTCGACTCGCCATGCCCTGGCTGTCGCGGCGCGTCACCGAATGGCAGGTGCTGACCTACACGCTGTTTTGCGCGACGCTCGCGTTCGCACTGTTCCCTCTCTTTTCGTCCCGCATGCCTCTGATGGGCGTCGCCTTTCTGCTCGGCTTGGGTCTGGGTGCGGCGCAGCCGAACGTCATGTCGCTGGTGCACTTGCACTCGCCGCCGGGCCGGGTAGGCGAGGCGCTGGGTTTGCGTTCGATGATCATACATAGCAGCCAGGTGGTGCTGCCGCTCGTATTCGGCGCCTTTGGCTCGGTGCTGGGAGCCGCGGCAATGTTCTGGACGATGGCTGCACTGGTGTGTACAGGGGGCATAGCGGCGGTGCGGTGGGGAAAGCACAGGCGCGATCCGGCGCACCGGCACCAGACCGAGTGAGAGGTGTGCTGGTTTTGGTGCCAAGTGTGCGGCCAACAGCGGACATTCTGGCGGATCGGCTTGGTAGACCTTGGGAATTGGTCACGCCAGTCTCCAAACCTGAACTCTACGCGATGATGGGCATGGGTTTGGGACGAATGAATCGGATCAGGCGCAGGAACAAACCGCAAGCCGCGTAACACGTATCAACGCTCACACAGACCCCGCTTGGCGATAGATTGATGCCCGGCGAAAAGGGGCGTTTATAATCGTTATTCGCAGACCACGCAGGCGCCTGGCATCGCAGGCGGACAATCTTCCAACTATGGGGACAGTAGACGATGCAGCGTTTTAACGACTTGGCCGATTTCTCCATCGATGAGCTCCGCGCGCTGCTCAAGCTGGCCGGAAGGCTCGATCGCGAGCCCGAGCCCCGCGCACTGCAGGGCAAAGTTCTGGCATTGCTTTTCCTGAGCCCTTCGCTGAGGACCCTGACCTCTTTTCAGGCGGCCATGGTGCGACTGGGCGGTAGCTCTTTCGTTGTGTCCCCCGAGATGTCCATTCACGGGCTCGAATCCCGGTCCGGTATCGTCATGGATGGTGTGGCGGCGGAGCACATCCGCGAGGCCGTACCCGTAATCGCCTCTTATGGACATGCCATGGGTATTCGCGCCTTCGCCGACCGCCTCAGTCTGGCCCAGGATCTCGCCGATCGCCAATTCGGCGAACTTGCCGCCCTGGTTGATGTCCCGTTGATCAACATGGAATCAGCCGTCAATCACCCCTGCCAGAGTCTAGCCGACTGGAAAACCCTGGACGACCTCGGGATCCCCGGAAATGGGGGGCGCTTCGTGCTGTCGTGGGTCTACCATCCGAAGCCGCTTCCGTTCGCAGTTCCCGCGGCAGTCCTTCACATGGCCGGCATGCGCGGCATGAATGTCGTCGTGCTGCGCCCACCCGGATTCGAACTGCCCGAAAGCATCATGAATAAAGCGCGCGAGGCCGCGCAGCGCATGGGCGGCAGCATCAGCGAAACCCCAGACCGCCGCGAAGCAATGCAGGGCGCCCATGTTATCTACGCCAAGTCGTGGTCGTCCGTTAGTCAATACGAAAATCGGCCCGGGGATGAGGCTCTCAGGAGAGAGTTTATGACATGGTGCATTGATGAGCCTTGGTTCGAGAATGCGCAAGCTGATTGCAAGTTCATGCACTGCCTGCCGGTTCGCCGCGGTGTAGAGGTGGACGACGGCGTTCTCGATAGCCCCCGCAGTGTTGTTATCAAGCAGGCCCGCAACCGCATGGTGACGCAAATGGCGGTGCTCCACCAAATGCTGGGAAGATGATTATTCGCGACGCTGCATAAGCGGGGCGATGGTGCGCGCCTATCGCTCGTACTCTCCTGCTTTCCGGAAATGCGAATGGCCGGTGTGGGCCGCGCTTGCCAAAACCACACACTGGTCGTCAGATCAAGTTGCGACAACCACAATTGAAGCAAGGGCAAAAAGCAGCACGCAGCCCTCGATGTTGTCTTGCGCTTTCCTCTTTTTTCTTTCATCTGCTTTTACTCACGGCTTCCGGATTGAGTACGCGATTCGGTTTGCCGTCGAGGAAGGCCAGCACGTTCTCGATCGACTCCCGGTAGAACTGCGCATAGACCTCGCCCACGCAATAGCCGAGGTGCGGCGTCAGGACCGTGTTCGGCAGACTGCGAAGCGGATGGTCCCCGGGCAACGGTTCCTGCGCGAACACATCCAGTCCCGCGATCAGTTTTCCGGTTTTCAGTCTTGCCACCAGCGCGGCTTCGTCGACCAGTGGCCCGCGCGAGGTGTTGACGAGGATCGCGCCTGGTTTCATGCTGGCAAGCTCCTGCGCGCCGAGTATGCCGCGCGTGCGATCCGACAGCACCAGGTGCAGGGAGATCGCGTCGGATTGCGCGAGCAACGTAGCTTTGTCGACCAGTCGCGCGCCGGCCGCCTCGGCCTTCTCCGTCGTCAGATTCGCGCTCCATGCCACCACCTGCATGCCGAGCGCCGCGCCGTAGCGCGCCATCCTCGCGCCGATCTTGCCCAAGCCGATGATGCCGAGCGTTTTGCCGTCCAGCACATTGCCCGAGGGCACGCCCCTCTGGAATCCGCCTGCGCGTATCGAGGCATCGCCACGGTTGATGAATCTGGCGGCGGACAACAGAAGTCCCAGTGCGATCTCGGCGGTAG
>JANOGH010000137.1:0-9470 GCA_031414075.1 Betaproteobacteria bacterium
CGAGCGCCTTTTCCCGGCTCGATCTGGTGACCCGCGAGGAATTCGACATTCAGCAGGAAGTGCTTGGCCGCACCCGTGACAAGCTGCAGCAGATGGAGGCGCGGGTTACGGAGCTGGAGAGAGGTCAGGCGGGCGGCGAGAGGCGGGAGCAGTGAATATCATGGCAACAGACCAAACGCTGTCCGGGCCGGACTTGGCCTGCCCATTCCTGATTCTTATCCTCGTGCCTTATGGCCGAAGGCCGGTATCCTTCGGGCGCACCTCGCGCCTCGCGCCTCGCGGCTGACGTGTCCCTCGCCGTTCTATTTAGCCGGGCGCTCGTCGGCATGGAAGCGCCCCCGGTTACGGTGGAGGTCCATCTCGCCAATGGTTTGCCCAGCTTTACGATCGTCGGGCTGCCCGAAATGGAAGTGAAGGAGAGCAAGGATCGCGTGCGCTCAGCGCTGCTGAATTGCCGGTTCGAATTTCCGGCACGCCGCATCACGGTGAACCTGGCTCCCGCCGATTTACCCAAGGAAAGCGGACGCTTCGACCTGCCGATTGCCCTGGGAATTCTCGCGGCTTCCGGGCAGATTCCGGGCGATAAACTTGGCGAGTATGAATTCGCCGGTGAGCTTGCGTTGACCGGCGAACTGCGGCCCATCCGCGGTGCGCTGGCCATGACTTACAACGCGCATCGCTCAGGCCGCGCCTTTGTCTTGCCGGTCGACAGCGCCGTGGAAGCGGCGCTGGTCAGAGACGCGCGCGTGTATCCCGCGGCCACCCTGTTGAAGGTCTGCGCGCACCTTGCCGGACGCGAGACGCTTGCCGCCCCTGCGCAGGCGCCGCTGCCGGCGGAACATGAAGTGGCGGATCTCGCCGAAGTGAAAGGTCAGTTGCAGGCCAAGCGCGCGCTCGAAGTTGCCGCAGCGGGCGGCCACAGCATGCTGATGGTGGGACCGCCGGGCACCGGCAAGACCATGCTCGCGGAACGCTTTGCCGGCATCCTGCCGCCGATGACCGAGGAGGAAGCGCTTGCTTCCGCCGCGATGCAGTCGCTGGGCAGTACGGGTTTCGATGTGCGCCACTGGAAGCGCCGCCCTTACCGTTCGCCGCATCACACTGCGTCGGCGGTCGCGCTGGTGGGCGGTGGCAGCAATCCACGGCCAGGCGAGATCTCGATGGCGATGCACGGCGTGCTGTTCCTCGACGAATTGCCGGAATTCAATCGCGACGTGCTGGAAGTCCTGCGCGAACCGCTGGAGTCAGGAAAGATCAGCATCTCGCGCGCTGCGCGACAGGCCGAGTTTCCTGCGCGCTTCCAGTTGCTGGCCGCCATGAATCCGTGTCCGTGCGGTTTCCTCGGCCACTATTCCGGCAAATGCCATTGCACGCCGGACCAGATCACGCGTTATCGCAATCGCATCTCCGGCCCGCTGCTCGACCGTATCGACCTGCACATAGAGGTTCCGGCCGTGCCCGAGAAGGACCTCGGCTTACGCCAGTCCGGCGAGTCGAGCGCTGCCATACGCGAGCGTGTAACGGCAGCGCGCGCCCGCCAGCTCGCACGGCAGGGAAAACCGAATGCCCACCTGTCGGTCAAACAAATCGAGGAGCACTGCATGGCCGAGCCGGACGCGGATCAGCTCGCGCGCAAGGCGATCAGCGCGCTCGGCTTATCGGCGCGTGCCTACCACCGCATCCTCAAGGTCGCGCGCACCATTGCGGATCTGGCCGGTGCCTCCGGTATTGCCACGACGCACGTGGCGGAAGCCGTTCAGTACCGGCGCTACGAGCGGATTTGAGATTGGTAGCCAGTCAGGATTTTTTGCGTTCACGCGCCGCAAGGCGACTTCTACGCAGCAGCCTCTCCGAGCGCATGACATAGAGCACAAACACCCGCTCACCGTCATAACGATAGAACACCCTGCAGGGTGGCTGCACGATTTGACGGTAACGGGACTTTTTCAGCTTGCGTGGCCTGGTGCCACTCTCGGGATGGGCTTCTAGCTGCTCGACATGCTCAAAGACCCGCCGCACCAGTTCGGCGGCTGCCTTCGGGTTATCCAAAGCGATGTAGTCGGCGATGGCATCCAGATCACTGATCGCAGGATTGGTCCAGACTATTTCAGCCATCGAGCCATTTGGACTCTGGCTCGGGCGTGGGACACCACCCTGCCTTCCGCAATAGCCATTTCGCCCCTGGCAATACCCTCCAGCACCGCCATACGCTGCTGGAGCAGCTCGAAACTCTCGACATCAACAAGATAGGCGCTCGGCAGTCCGTTCTGAGTGATCAGGATCGGCCGCTTGTGACGCTCCAGTTCTGACAGGATTTTGGTGGCTTGCCGCTTCAGGGTAGTAACAAGTTCGGTGCGCATGAAGTGATACTATAGTGGCACTCGGATTTGTGCAAGCAACAGCCTCTTCCAATATGATTTGATCCCGAAGCAGACGCCGCATTGACACGCCGCGCCCTTCGGGCTACCTTGCGATTGCGCCGATTTGACACTCAGCTTGCGGGCGCATAATAAATGCCGCTAAAGCGTGACAGACCCGTCCCGCTCAGGCGAACGGGTTTTTTATTTTCGGCTATTGCATGACCGATCAACGCATTCAATTGCTGCACAGCCTGCTCGGCGAGCGCATCCTCGTTCTCGACGGCGCAATGGGCACCATGATCCAGGGCCATGGACTGGACACCGGCCACTACCACGGCGAGCGTTTCCACGAGCATGGTTGCGATCAGAAGGGCAACAACGACCTGCTGACGCTCACGCAGCCGCAAATCATCCGCAGCATCCACGCCGCCTATCTGGATGCCGGCGCGGATATCGTCGAGACCAATACGTTCAACTCGAATGCCGTGTCGATGGCCGACTACGGCATGACCGAGCTGGTGTACGAACTCAACAGTGCCGGCGCGCGCCTTGCGCGCTCCGCAGCGGACGAGTTCTCGGGCAGGACGCCCTCCCAGCCGCGATTCGTCGCCGGGGTCCTGGGCCCCACCAGCCGCACTGCGTCGATCTCGCCGGACGTCAATGACCCGGGTTTCCGCAATACCTCTTTCGACGAACTGGTGGCGTGCTACATCGAATGCGTGCGTGGGCTGGTGGACGGCGGTGTTGATCTGCTGATGGTCGAAACCGTATTCGACACCCTGAATTGCAAGGCGGCTCTGTTCGCCATCGACGACTATCTCGGGCGCCATGGCCTGCATGTGCCGGTGATGGTATCCGGCACGATAACCGATGCCAGCGGCCGCACGCTGTCCGGCCAGACCACCGAAGCGTTCTGGAATTCGATCTCGCATGCCCGGCCCTTCTCGGTCGGGCTGAACTGCGCGCTCGGCGCCAAGGATCTGCGCCCGTACCTCGAAGAACTGTCGAAAGTCGTCGATGTAAAAACCAGCCTGCACCCGAACGCCGGGTTGCCTAATGCATTCGGTGAATACGACGAGACGCCGGAGTACACCGCGTCTTTCCTGAAGGAATTTGCGCAGGCGGGTTTTCTCAACATTGCCGGCGGCTGCTGCGGCACCACGCCCGCGCACATCAGGGCGGTGGTCGAGGCATTGAAGGGCATTGCGCCGCGCCAGGTTCCCGCAGTGGAAAAGAGACTGCGTCTTTCCGGACTGGAGCCGCTCAACATCGGCGACGACTCCTTGTTCGTCAACGTCGGGGAGCGCGCCAATGTCACCGGCTCCAAGGCTTTTGCGCGCCTGATTCTCGCCGGCAACTACGCTGATGCGCTGGCGGTGGCGCGCAGCCAGGTCGAGAGCGGTGCGCAGATCATCGATGTCAACATGGACGAAGCGATGCTGGATTCGAAGAAGGCGATGACGACCTTCCTCAATCTCATCGGCTCGGAGCCGGACATCTCGCGCGTACCGGTAATGATCGATTCATCGAAGTGGGAGGTGATCGAAGCCGGGCTCAAATGCGTGCAAGGCAAGTGCGTGGTGAACTCGATCAGCATGAAGGAAGGCGAAGCCGAGTTCCTGCGCCAGGCGCGTCTGGTGCGCCGCTATGGCGCCGCGGCGGTCGTCATGGCCTTCGACGAGAAGGGCCAGGCCGACACACTCGCCCGCCGCATCGAGATCTGCACGCGCGCCTATGAGCTATTGGTCAATGAGGCCGATTTTCCAGCCGAGGACATCATTTTCGATCCGAATATTTTTGCCATTGCGACCGGGATCGAAGAGCACAGCAACTACGCCATCGACTACATCGAGGGCACTCGCGCCATCACGAAGGCGTTGCCGCACGTCAGGATAAGCGGCGGGGTTTCCAATATCTCGTTCTCGTTCCGCGGCAACGATCCGATCCGCGAAGCGATTCATACCGCCTTCCTGTATCACGCCATCAAGGCCGGCATGACGATGGGCATCGTGAACGCCGGCCAGCTCGGTGTCTACGAGGAAATTCCGAAGGGCTTGCTCGAGCGGGTCGAGGATGTGCTGTTCAACCGCCGCCCGGACGCGACCGAGCGCATGGTCGATTTCGCTGAGCGCTACCAGGGCGAGGCCAGGGTCGCGGTAGAGGATCTTTCCTGGCGGGAAGGCACCGTGGGCCAGCGCATCACCCACGCGCTGGTTCGAGGGATCAACACCTACATCGTCGAGGACACCGAGCAGGCGCGCCTGCAGTTCCCGTACCCGATCCAGGTCATCGAAGGTCCGCTGATGGAGGCCATGAATGTCGTCGGCGACCTGTTCGGTGCCGGCAAGATGTTCCTGCCCCAGGTGGTGAAGTCGGCGCGTGTCATGAAGGAAGCGGTCGCGCATCTGATTCCGTTCATCGAGGCGGAGAAGGCAAGGTCCGGGACGCTCGGCCAGAGCAAGGGCAAGATCGTCATCGCGACGGTGAAGGGCGATGTCCACGATATCGGCAAGAACATCGTCTCGGTCGTCCTCCAATGCAACAATTTCGACGTGGTGAACCTGGGTGTCATGGTGCCGGCGGAGAAAATCCTCAGGACCGCCCGGGAGGAAAACGCCGATATCATCGGGCTTTCCGGCCTGATCACGCCTTCGCTCGAGGAAATGGCTCACGTGGCGAAGGAAATGGAGCGCCAGGGATTCCGGGTGCCCTTGTTGATCGGCGGGGCAACGACTTCGCGTGTGCATACCGCGGTGAAGATCGAACCCCACTACTCGGGTCCGACGGTGTGGGTACCGGATGCGTCCCGCAGCGTCGGCGTGTGTACCAGCCTGTTGTCGCGGGAGTTGCGCGACGACTACACGCGCAAAATAAAGGAGGAGGCGGAGAAAACGCGCAGCCAGCACAAGGGCAAGAAAGGCCAGGGCCCGCACTACGCCATAGCGGAAGCGCGCCGTCACGGCCTCAAGACCGACTGGCAAGAATATGTGCCGCCGGTGCCGGTCCTCACGGGGATCAAGGTATTCCGCGACTATCCGCTCGCGGAAATTGCAAAACTCATCGACTGGACGCCATTGTTCCAGACCTGGGAACTGGCCGGACGTTACCCCGGAATTTTGCAGGACAAAGTCGTCGGCGAAGCGGCGCGTAACCTGTTCGACGATGCGCAGCACATGCTGGCGCAGATCATCGAAGAGAAATGGCTGGGCGCAGCGGCGGTGATCGGATTGTTCCCCGCCAACAGCGTCGGCGATGACGTCGAGGTCTACGCCGACGAATCGCGTGGGAAACGTGCCACGACTTTTCATTTCCTGAGGCAGCAGATGGTCAAGCCGCTGGACAAGCCAAATCAGTGTCTCGCCGATCTGGTGGCGCCCAGGGATTCTGGCGTCTCCGACTATATCGGTGCCTTTGCGGTGACCGCCGGAATCGGCATCGACGAGCGCGTTGCGGCTTACGAACGCAAGCACGACGACTACAACGCGATCATGCTCAAGGCGCTGGCCGATCGGCTGGCGGAAGCCTTCGCCGAGCTCATGCACCAGCGCGTGCGCCGGGAATACTGGAGCTATGCGAGCGATGAGGGGTTGAGCGTCGAGGAAATCATCGCCGAGAAGTATCGCGGCATCCGCCCGGCGCCCGGCTATCCCGCCTGCCCGGAGCATACCGAGAAGGGCTTGCTGTTTTCATTGCTGAACGCACCGGCCGAGGTTGGCATCACGCTGACGGAATCATTCGCGATGCTGCCGACGGCAGCGGTAAGCGGTTTTTACTTCTCTCACCCCGAGTCGCAGTACTTCGCCGTGGCGAAAATCGATCGCGACCAGGTCGAGGACTATGCCCGGCGCAAAGGCGTGAGCCTGCCGGAAATCGAACGCTGGCTGGCGCCCAATCTCGCGTACGAACCCGACGCTAAAATCGCGGCGTGAGCAGTCCTGGGGGCGATCTCCCACCGGTGTCGGCCACCGGGGCAAAATCCCGGGGTAACATGGCAGCGTAGAGTTCTTGCGAACGCGGGCAAATATGCAGGGGTCAACTTCTTCGATATGGCGTCGGACCGCCGTGCTGGCAAGCGCGGTGCTCTTGCTGTTCGCGGGCACGGCGGCGGCTGAGCGCCTGCACAAGTACACCGTTGCCATCGACCCTCAACTGTCCACCCTGAGCGTTCGCGCCTGTTTCGATGGTGTTGCGCCATCCGCCCTGTCTGCCGAGTCGCTGGACGCCACGCTCGCGCTGATCGACATTCGCGTGGAGAACAGCCGCAAATCCATCCAGCCCAGCGGCTCGGTAAGCCTGAAAACCGTGCCGGAAAATGGCTGTGTTATCTACCGCGTGAATGTTTCTCAACCGATCAGGCAGCATGACCGCACCGGCGACAAGATCCATCACATCGGCAAAGACCTTCTGACTTCGGTCGGCATCTGGCTGTGGCGGCCGGAAACGCTCGCAGCAGACGAGGACATCGAAATCACGTTTGTTCTGCCCGAAGGCATTGCCGTGTCCGCGCCATGGCGGCCGGTTTCGGCAAACGCTGAGCGCGTCGTATTCCGGACCGGACGCAGCCCCCACGACTGGCCGGCGTCGGTGGCGTTCGGCCGCTTCAGGGAAAGGGAGATCCGTGTCGGCGGTGCGCGACTGCGGCTGACGGTGCTGGACGGCACGCCGGCGGCGGACGTTGCACAGATGCAGGCCTGGATCCAGGACTCAGCGCAGATGGTGGCGGACCTTTACGGGCGCTTTCCGCAATCCCAGGCGCAGATTCTGGTCGCGCCCGGGGCGCGCGGCAACGAACCGACGCCGTGGGCCTATGTGGTGCGCGGCGGCAGTCCTGCCGCGCATTTCTTTATCAACCAGCGCCGGCCCATGAAGGAGTTCTTCGAAGACTGGACCGCCGTGCATGAGCTTTCGCACCTGTTGTTGCCGTACGTCAACTCCGACGATATCTGGCTGTCTGAAGGCGTCGCGACTTATTACCAGAACGTGCTGCGCGCGCGTGGCGGTCGAATGACGGCCGCAGAGGCATGGCAGCGATTGCATGCGGGCTTCGTGCGCGGCATGGAAAGCGCGCCCGGACGCACGCTCGCGCAGGCCACCGAGAGCATGTATCGCGACAGCACTTACATGCGCGTGTACTGGGAAGGCGCCGCAATGCTGCTGATGGCTGACGTGCGTTTGCGGCAGATGACGGCGGGCAAACAGTCCCTGGATACGGCGCTGGCAGCATTGAATGACTGCTGCCGGGCGACGAATCGAGCCTGGAGCGCGCGCGAGTTGTTCGACAAGCTCGACGAGGCGACCGGCACGGGCGTTTTCAGCGAGATCTACGATCAGCATGTCGCGTCGAGGAATTTCCCCGACCTTTCGCAGACTTACCGGGCGCTGGGTTTGAGGATCGGCGCACGCGGCATCGAACTCTCGACCGAGGACAGGGAAAGGCGCTTGCGCGAAGCGATCATGGAAACCGGTGCGCTGGCCATCAGCGAAATGCCCGGGGGGACTGAATGACCCTGGCCAGCGCGTTGATCGCGTACCTGCATTACGTGGCGATGATCTCGATCGCGGTGGTTCTGGTTGTCGAGTATGGAGTCTGCGTGCCCGGCATGCCCGGCAGCCGCATCCGTCTGCTCGCGCGCCTCGATCTGTTGTACCTGGGCCTGGCGGTGCTGGCACTCGGCAGCGGAGCGGCTCGCGTCGTCTGGTTCGGCAAGGGCACGGCGTTCTATCTCCACAATCCGCTCTTCTACATCAAATTCGCGCTGTTCCTGGCCGTCGGCCTGATCTCCATTCCGCCGACGCTGCAGATTCTGCGCTGGATGCGCAGCCTGAATGCCGGCGCCGCGCACGTGGCTGCGGATTACCAGGTGCTGAGGGTCCGCCGCCATATCCTCATCGAACTGATCCTGTTCGCCCTTATTCCCCTGATGGCGACCCTGATGGCGCGCGGCATCGGTATCCAGACGGCCGCTCAGTGACGCGACCCGATTTTCGCGTAGGGCGAAAACTTGTTTGCACCGGGTTCCGGGATCAAGTCAGCGTCGAGGGCGTGCCCGCATCAGGAAAACCACTCACCGCCAAGGACGCCAGGAGAGAGCTCATTGCCGTCGATGTGGGCTGCAGTATTCCGTTACCATGAGCGCCTTTCCGAATCGATCGCGATGAATCCCGAAGAAATCTGCTTCCTGCCGGCCCGCGAGCTGGTACGCCACATCCGTGCCCGGGAACTGTCCGCCCTCGAAGTGATGGACGCGCACATCGCGCAGATCGAGCGCGTCAATCCGGCGGTCAATGCGATCGTGACGTTCCTGCCGGAACTGGGGCGCAAAGGGGCGCGTGCGGTAGACGCGGCGCTGGCGCGTGGCGAGGATCCCGGTGCGCTGGCGGGATTGCCGGTGGCGCACAAGGACCTGATTGCTACCAAGGGCATACGCACCACGTTCGGCTCGCCGATTTTCAAGGATTTTGTGCCGGATGCCGATGCAATCATCGTCGAGCGTCTGAGAAAAGCCGGGGCGATCACGATCGGAAAAACCAATACGCCGGAATTCGGTGCCGGCTCACAGACCTTCAATCCGGTGTTCGGTGCGACGCGCAATCCTTACGATCTGGCCAGGACCTGCGGCGGCAGCAGCGGCGGCGCCGCGGTGGCGCTGGCCGGCGGCCTGCTGCCGATCGCCGACGGCACGGACCTGGGCGGCAGCCTGCGCAATCCGGCCAGCTTCTGCAATGTGGTCGGCTTGCGGCCTTCCGCGGGCCGCGTGCCGAACTGGCCGAGCGTTTCCGGCTGGTTCCACATGGCTGTAGTGGGGCCGATGGCGCGCACGGTGCAGGACGTTGCGCTATTGCTTTCGGCCATTGCAGGGCCTGACGCGCGGGCGCCCATCTCGTTGCAGGATCCCGGGTCGCTGTTCTCACGCCCGCTGGAGCGGGATTTCAAGGGAACGCGCATCGCGTGGAGCGCCGATCTCGGCGGGCTGCCGGTCGAGCCGGAGGTCACGCAGGTCATGGAAGCCCAGCGCGAGACTTTCGCCAGCCTGGGTTGTATCGTTGAGGACGCGACCCCGGATCTGCAGGAGCCGCGCGGCTTCGTTCACGCTCGGCAGGCGCGCGGAG
>JANOGH010000138.1:0-10476 GCA_031414075.1 Betaproteobacteria bacterium
GGAAGCCCGGCAGAGTCGCGGTAGTGACGAAGTCGTGCAGGTTCAGTTCGAGGTGGACGATCAGACACCGGAGGATCTTGCGATCGCGCTCGACATGCTGCGCTGTCATCCCTCGGTGCTGGATGTGCTGCAGGTGCCTGCGTTTGGCAAGAAAGGCAGGATGACCATGCATATCCAGTTGCTCGCCGAGGTCGCGGACATGGAAGGCGTATTCGATGCCTGCTTCAGCGAAACCACAACCCTCGGCCTGCGCTTCCAGCTCATGCAGCGCCGCAAGCTCGCGCGCGCCAGCTCCACGGTCGAGGCCGCAGGCCGGCAGGTGCGGGTAAAGGTTGCCGAACGTCCGGGCAGAAAGACCGCGAAAGTGGAAGCTGACGATCTGTTGAATGTGACCGGCGGGCGCGCAGAACGCGAACGACTGCAGCGCGAAGCAGAACAGGCCGTATTGCGCAAGGACCGCAGGTGAACGAGGTAAAGGACCCGCTGGCGAAGCTGGAAGGCGTCCTGCGTGACATCGGACCCGTTGCAGTGGCCGTGAGCGGCGGCGTAGACAGCCTGACGCTGGCAACGCTTGCTCACCGCACATTGCGCGGCGAAGTCGAAATGTTCCATGCAATTTCCCCTGCCGTGCCACCGGAAGCCAGCGCTCGCGTGCGGATGCTTGCAGCGCGCGAGGGCTGGAAGTTATCGGTGGTCGATGCCGGCGAGTTTGGCGATGCGGACTATCGCAGCAACCCGGTGAACCGCTGCTTTTACTGCAAGACCAATCTTTATGGCGCCCTGGTGCCGCATACGACGGCGCAAATCGTTGCCGGCACGAACCTCGACGATCTCGGCGAATACCGCCCGGGTCTGGACGCGGCAAAGAACCACGGCGTTCGCCATCCGTTCGTCGAAGCCGGCATCGACAAGAAAACCGTGCGTGCCATCGCACGCCATCTCGATCTCGGGGACGTCGCCGAGTTGCCTTCCGCGCCCTGCCTGTCGAGCCGCATCGAAACCGGCATCGCGATCGATCCGGACATGCTCAGGCTGGTGCATGCAGCGGAACTGCTGGTGTCGAAATCGCTCGCCCCGCGTACCGTGCGTTGCCGGGTGCGCGCCAAGGGTGTCGTGATCGAACTCGATGAACAGAACCTGGCCGCGCTCGATGGCGAAGCGCGCGAAGCGCTGAGGGACAATGTCGGCACGCTGTTCCGCGACGGCGGATTCGAATACGCGGTATCGCTGGCGCCTTATCGCACCGGCAGCGCCTTCCTCGTCCGCATGCACCGCGATGCTGCGTGACTAGGTCAAACGCGTTGACACAGAGGTCACAGAGGAAAAACAAGAGAGAGCACAGAGAAGGACGGAACAGAGACAGTAAAAATTGAAGAATGGGATGGGCAGGCCACGGAAACTAGTGGCACGATAATTTCATATTTTATCGTTGGCATTCCTCTGATCTTCTCTCGTTTTTTCTCTGTGACCTCTGTGTCGACGATCTTAAGGTGTAGACAAATGACTTTGCACAAAGACGTGATGCTGGATTTTGCGCGGGACGCCCGCACCGGGCTGGAGGAAGCGGTGCTGTGCGCGCCGAAGTCGATTGCCCATCTTTCGGTGATCCTCGACCAGGCGCAGGAAAAAGGCCGGCACATGCTGCTCACGCGCCTGCTGCCCGAGCAGTTCGCGGGGCTTTCGCAAAGCTATCGCGCCGCTATCGATTACGATCCGGTTTCGCGCACCGGTTATTTCGGCAGTGCGCATGAACTGCGCACGGAGACGCGAATTGCGGTCGTCGCAGCCGGTACTTCGGATACCGCGGTCAGCCGTGAAGCCGCGCGCACGCTGCGTTTCTACGGGGAGCCGGCCGCCGAGATCACCGACGTGGGCGTCGCCGGGCTGTGGCGTTTGCTGGAGCGCATAGAGGAAATCCGCAAGATGAAAGTCGTCATCGCGGTTGCGGGCATGGATGCGGCCCTGCCGACGGTGATAGGCGGCCTGGTATCCAATGTCGTGATAGGGGTGCCGACTTCGGTAGGCTACGGGGTTGCGAACGGCGGTGAGACCGCCTTGCGTGCGATGCTGGTAAGTTGCTCGCCGGGGTTGACGGTGACCAATATCGACAACGGATACGGCGCCGCCTGCGCCGCGTTGCGCATACTGCGCGCGAACTGATCCGATCTTTCGTGTGGGTCGACAGAGAAGTCTGACGAACCTCTTTTTCAGGGTGCTTACTTCAGGTCGGCCTTCACCGCGCGCTTCCCGGCTTGCATGGAGGAAAAGGAAACGAGGCGTTGCACGAGGGAATGTGCATCGGTATCGGCAATCACGAGTTCGCGATGAGCCGGTCGCAGCAGTCCTTCTGTGACGGCATGGTCGAGCATCGCCAGCAGGCTATCGTAATAGCCTGAAACATTCAGCAATCCGCTGGGCTTGCCATGAATGCCCAGTTGCGACCAGGTCAGAATTTCGAAAAACTCGTCCAGCGTGCCGAAGCCGCCGGGCAGCGCGATGAACGCGTCGGACAACTCATTCATCAAAGCCTTGCGCTGGTGCATGGTGTCGACGATGCGCAATTCGGTGACGCCGCGGTGGGCAACTTCCTTGGCAACCAGGGACTGCGGAATCACGCCGATAACCTCGCCACCCGCCTGCAACATCGAATCGGCAAGCACGCCCATCAGGCCGACGTTGCCGCCTCCATAAACCAATCCGAGACCGCGACGAACCAGCACAGTGGCCAACCCTTGCGCCGCCATGCCGTAGTCGGCGCGAATGCCGGCGTTGGAGCCGCAGAACACGCACACGCGCTTCATTGCGTCTTCAAAACTCCGCCCATTCGTCGTCGCGGTGATAGATCACGCGGCCGGCTTTCTGGATGGGCCCGTCTTCGATGCCATCATGGTCGAATGGCGGCGGCGGCTCATCGGGATGATCGCGCACGGCGCGCTTCTGCAGGACAAAAGCACTGACGACATGAATGGTGCGGGCAGGGTCGGTCGGCTCGCTGCGCATCATGGGCAAGTCTGAGGCTGCCCCACCCGGATAGAGCAGAATCCCGGTCTTGTCGCCGACCTTGCAGAGCACGGCCCAGTCCGTCTGCCCCTGCTTGAAAAACTGTCCCTGAATGACGTTGTGTCGGGCGTCCCATTTGATGAACTTCGGCACTTGGCAACCGAGCTTCTCCATGTCGGTGCGGATGACTTGCGGAAGTTCGCGCAACTGGCCGGGATCGAGGTAGCGGAAATCCGGCCATTGTCTGCGGACTTCCTCGACTGTCGTCTGGGCGGCGGCCGCGGCGCAAAACGCCGCCAGCAACACAGCAACCCATCGGCTGAGCTTCATCGGACATCTCCCGGGCAGGCGGCGATGCTGCCAGTGTAAACCCGCGCAGAAACCGATGCGCGGGCGCGTTAGCCGTGGCCGCCCAGATAGGCGGCGCGAACTTCCTCGTTGCCGAGCAATTCCTTGGGTGATCCCTCGACTTTCATCTCGCCGGTTTCCAGGACGTAGCCGCGATTGGCGACGGATAACGCCATGTTCGCGTTCTGTTCGACCAGAAGAATGGTGGTGCCGCGGGCGTGAATCGCGCGGATGGTGGCGAACAATTGCTGCACGATGACCGGCGCGAGCCCGAGCGACGGTTCGTCGAGCAGCAGTAATTTCGGCTTCGCCATGAGTCCGCGCGCCACTGCCAGCATCTGCTGCTGGCCGCCGGAGAGTGTCCAGCCGAGGGCATGCTCAAAGGGTTTGATGACCGGGAAAATGTCGAACATCCGGGCAACCTCTTCGTCCATCTGGCGCTTCGGCAATCGGCCGCGATTGGAAGTGCCGAGCATGATGTTCTCGCGCACCGTAAGGCCGGGGAAAATCCGTCGGCCTTCCGGGACGTGCGAAATACCGAGCCGTACGATCTTTTCCGGCGCCATTTCATGGATGAGCTGGCCCTCGAACCACACCTCGCCGCTTGCCGGGCGCAGCAGCCCGGATATCGTGCGCAGCGTCGTGCTCTTTCCGGCGCCGTTGGCGCCGAGCAGCGTGACCACTTCACCCTGCTCAACGCGCAGGCTCACGCTCTTGAGCGCCTGCACGCTGCCGTAATAGCTGGCGACGTTCTTCAGCTCAAGCAGCGGCATTGCTGTCTCCCAGATACGCGGCAATCACGTCCGGATGCCGCAGCACTTCCCGCGGCGTGCCCTCTGCGATCTTCCTGCCGAAGTTGAGCACGGTGATGCGGTCCGACACCTTTTCCACCAGTCCCATGTCGTGATCGATCAGGAAAATGGTGAGGCCATGGCCGCTGCGCAATTTCTTCAGTAACGCCACCAGCTCCATTTTCTCGGTCTGGTTCAATCCGGCCGCGGGTTCGTCGAGCAGCAGCAGCTTCGGGTGTCCGGCCAGCGCGCGGGCGATTTCCACCAGCCGCTGGTGACCGTAAGGCAGGCTGCGCACGATGGCGTTGGCCTGGTCGGCGAGCCCCACGAACTGCAGCGCCGACATCGCGCGGGCGCGCAAGGCCTTTGCACCCGGTTCGATCGGATTGTTGTCGCGCTGGGCGCCGACGATCACATTTTCCAGTGCCGACATGCTCGGGAACAGCCGGATGTTCTGGAAGGTGCGGCCGAGGCCGTGCGCCGCCCGTTCGTGCGGCGACTTCAGCGTGACGTCGTTGCCGTCGATGATGATGCGCCCGCCGGTCGGTTTGTAGATGCCGTTGACGACATTCAGCATGGTGGTCTTGCCGGAACCGTTCGGCCCGATCAGCGCATGCACCGTGCCGCGGGAGACTTCCAGATCGATGCCGTCAACCGCGCGCAGGCCGCCGAAATACTTCTGCATGCCTTCGAGTCTGAGCAGCGGTGTCGTTTCTGCCACGGCGATATCGAGATTCAGCGGTGTGATGCCGGAAGTATCGATCGGCAGTGCCGTCCTGAATTTCTTCCAGCCGTTGCGCAGCAGGCCCCAGATCCCTTCGGGCATGAACACCATGATCAGAATCACCGCCAGGCCATAGATCGCCAGATACACATCCTTGATGAATTGCAGGCCGGGGGGCATCTCCTTCAGCCATTCCGGCAGCAGGATCAGCAGCGTGGTGCCCAGCGCGCCGCCGAACGGCGACTGTACGCCGCCGAGCAGCACCATCGACAGGAATTCCACCGCGCGTGCAAAGTTGAAATTGTCCGGACTGATGTAGGCGAAGCCGCCTGCATAAAGGCCTCCGCCGACACCGCCGAGCGCCGCGCACAACGTGAACGCGATGACTTTCGTTCTCAGCGTATGCACGCCGACGACTTCCGCGGCAAGTTCGTTTTCGCGCACACCGCGCATGGCGCGGCCGAGCCGCGTCTGCGGCAGATACCATACCGCAGCCATCAGCGCGTACAGCACCATCGAACACAGCAGCAGATAGGCACGATCGTCCGACAGCTCGTATCCGAACAGCGACGGCCGCCCAATGCCGGCAATGCCGTCGGGCCCGTGTGTCACCGGGATCCAGTTGACCGCCACCAGATCGAAGATTTGCTGGAAGCTGATGGTGATCATCGCCAGGTAGTGTCCTCCCAGACGCAGCGTGGTCAGGCCGAGAATGCCACCAGCGACCCCGGCAATGCCGATGCCGATCGCCAGCGCGACCCAGAATGACAATCCGTAGGTCACCGTGCCGAGCGCAACGCCATAAGCGCCGAAACCGAAGAACGCGGCTTGCGCGAGATTGATCTGTCCGGTGTAGCCCAGCACCACGACCATGCCTAGCACGGCGATCGCATAAGTCGTCGCCTGCATGAACATCGACAGCACGAAGTTGCTGACATGGGTGAAGTAAGGCAGCAGCGGCACTGCGACTGCAATCGCGAAAAGAATGAACGGCCAGAGCGAGAAGCGCCGCGCGCGCGCCGCTTCGAGGGTTTGTGTGCTCATGCTTTCTCGGAAACCCTTTCGCCGAAAAAGCCCTGCGGCCGGAACACCAGCACCAGGAACAGCATCAGGAAGGCGTAAGCGTCCTTATAGGGGACGGAAATGTAGAAGGCTGCGAAGCTTTCGACCACGCCTATGAAGAGGCCGCCGACGATGGCGCCCTTGACGTCGCCGAAGCCGCCGATGATGGTCGCGGCGAAAGCCTTCAGCGCGATGATCGAACCCATGCCGATCGACACGAAAAGCACCGGGCCCACCAGCACGCCGGCCAGTCCGCCGAGGGCGGAACTGTAGACGAAGGTGATGGCGATCATCAGCGCCACCGGGATGCCGAGCAGACGCGCCATGTCCTTGTCCTGCGACGTGGCCTGCAGCTTCTTGCCCAGCATGGTGTGCTCGAAGAGGAAATACTGGAATACGACCATCACCATGGTCACCGCGAGAATCACCAGGTACTGGCTGTCGAGAAACACCGAGCCGATCTGCACGCCGCCGGCGATGACATTGTCCAGGCGCTTGGGTTGCGCACCGAAGATCGCCAGTACCGAGTTCTGCAGGAAAATCGATGCGCCCAGGGTGGAAATGATCACCGGCAGGAAGCCGCGATGCCGCAGCGGGTAGTACACCCCGTAGTTGAAGATGAGGCCGAACACCCCCATTCCCGCCAGTGCGAGCAGGAAGGACAACCAATAAGGCAGGCCGACACTGACCAGGAAGGCGACCATCATGTAGGCGCCGAGCATGGCGAAATCGCCTTGCGCGAAATTCACGACGTTGGTGGCGCGAATGATGAGCACGAAGCCCAGCGCAACCAGCGCATAAATGCTGCCGAGTGCTAAGCCCTGAAACAACACCTGGAAATTATTGGCTAGCGCATCCACGGCGCGTCGTCCCCTTGTTCACCGGCCCGCTGTCATCGATGATGCCTGCGACTTACAGCCAGCGCATCATGCCCAGCTCGAACGGATGCGTCAGCAATTCGTGTTGCGGATACAGGCGTATTCGGTATTCCAGCTTGCCGCAGACTTCCGGACTCAGTTCGAGCACGAAGCGCTGTTCGCCTTGCTCGGTCGACAAACCCTCGGATTCGAACCGGTAGGATTTCGGCTGGCCGTCTTCTTCGTGATCCGTCTGTTTCGCAAGCAGCAGTTCGAGCGCGACGTCCACCGGCTTGAGCGCGCCGAGAAAAACGCCGACTTCCAGGCGCAGTCCGTCGCCGAAGGCGATGCGCTTCTGCGGGGCATCCAGCCGCCGCATTGCCACCTTCGGCCAGATTGAGCGCACCTGCTGCTTCCACTGCGCGAGGCGACGTGCCGGTTCGAAATCGGATTCCGCGTAGCGCCTGCCCTGCCGGGTCGCCGGCAGATAGAACTTTGCCAGGTACTCGTTGACCATGCGGGCCGACGAGAAACGCGGCAGGATCGAAGCGATCGAACGCTTGGCCATGTGGATCCAGTCGGCCGAATAACCCATGTCGCCGCGCCGGTAGTACGTCGGAATGACATGGTCCTGCAGCAACTCGTACAACGTGCGGCTTTCCTCGAAATTACGGCGTGCTTCCTCGAGGTTTTCCCCTACCGGCTTGATCGCCCAGCCGTTGTGCCCGTCATAGCCTTCCCCCCACCAGCCGTCGAGGACGGAGAGGTTGAGCACGCCATTGATGCCGGCCTTCATGCCGGAAGTCCCGCTTGCTTCCAGCGGATACGTCGGATTGTTCAGCCAGACGTCCACGCCGGAAACCAGCCGGCGGGCGAGACGCAGATCGTAGTCTTCGAGCAGCAGAATCTTGCCTTCGAACTCCGGCATGCGCGCGATCCGGTTCAGTTCGCGGATGACATCCTGGCCGGGTACATCGGCGGGGTGGGCCTTGCCGGCAAACAGGAACAGGACTGGTTTCGCTTTGTCCCCGAGAATCGTGCGCAGCCAGTCGAGATCCTGGAATAACAGTGTGGCGCGCTTGTAAGTCGCGAATCGGCGCGCGAAACCCACGGTCAGTACGTTCGGATTGATCGGATCGGCGTTGCGCAGCAGGTGGTCAAGATGCGCTTCCGAACCATTGTTGCGGAAATGCTGACGTGCCACGCGATGGCGCACCAGATGCAGCATTTTTGCTTTCAGCGATTGCCGCACGCTCCAGAACAGATGGTCCGGTATGGCTTCCAGGCGTTCCAGGAAGCCATGGCCGCCGGCATGGCGCGACCAGTCGAAACCGAGATACTTGTCGAACTGGTCGGCCCATTCCGGCGCGAGATAGGTCGGAACGTGCACCCCGTTCGTCACATAGGACAGCGGATTCTGTCGCGGCTCGAGTTCAGGCCACAGCGGCGCGCAGATTCGCGAGGATACGCCGCCGTGGATGCGGCTGACACCGTTCTGAAAGCGCGAACCGCGGATAGCCAGCGCGGTCATGTTGAATTCGCGTCCCCCGTCGGCAAGTCCCAATGCAAAAAACTGTTCCTCGGTCAGGCCGAGCTGCCCGCGCAGCCAAGGGAAGTAGGCGCTGATCGCCTCGGCACTGAAATGATCGTGTCCCGCGGGAACAGGCGTATGCGTGGTGAACACGGTACTCGCGGCGACCGCTTCGGACGCGGCGTCGAAACTGAGCCCCTGCGCAACAAGTGTGCGTGCGCGCTCGAGGACCAGGAAAGCCGGATGCCCTTCGTTAATGTGCCACGCCGTCGGGTTGATGCCCAGCTCGGCCAGCGCACGCACGCCGCCGATGCCCAACACGATTTCCTGCTGGATGCGGGTGGTGCGATCGCCGCCGTACAGGCGGTGGGTAATATTGCGATCATCCGCGGAATTTTCGGCCAGGTCGGTATCGAGCAGATAAAGCGTTACATGGCCAATGCGCGACTGCCACACCTTGATCTGCACGTTTCTGCCTGGAAACTCGGCGCTGACGCGCACCTCTGATCCGTCGTCGCGCAGGCAGGGAGAAACGGGAAGATCCTCGAAGTCCGAATCGGCGTACAGCGCATGCTGGTTGCCTTCGGTGTCGATGGTCTGGTGGAAGTAGCCTTGGCGATACAGCAGTCCCACGCCGACGAAGGGCAGGCGCATGTCACTCGCCGACTTGCAATGATCGCCGGCGAGAATGCCCAGGCCCCCGGAGTAGATCGGCAGACTTTCGTGGAAGCCGAACTCCGCGCAGAAATAGGCGACGAGATCGTTCCTGCGCAGCCACTCCGAACCATTGCGGCGCAGGGGTTCCTTCATATAGTCGTCGAATGCCGACAGCACTCTGTTCAGGTTTCCCAGAAATACCGGATCGTCGGCGGCATCGACCAGCTTTTGCTCGTCAATGCGCTTGAGAAAAGCTTTTGGATTGTGGCCGACCTCTTCCCAGAGATGCGGGTCGAGCCGCGAGAACAGGAGGCGCGTCTGCCGGTCCCAGCTGTACAGCAGGTTGTTGGCGAGTTCTTCCAGCCGCGCCAGCGGGCGCGGAAGCTTCGGATTGACTTCCAGGGTGAATGTGGTGCGGCTGGTCATATGCGATCTAAAGTACGTAGCGCGCGAGATCTTCGCTCTGTGCGAGGACCTTCAGCCGGTCATCAACGTAAGCCGCGTCGATGATGATGATCTTGCCCTGCTGGCGATCCGCCTCGAAAGAGACTTCTTCCAGCAGCTTCTCGATGACGGTATAGAGCCGGCGCGCGCCGATATTCTCGGTTTTTTCGTTCACCTGCCAGGCGATCTCAGCCATGCGGCGGATGCCGTCCGGGCGGAAATCGAGTTTGACTTCTTCTGTTTCCAGCAGCGCCTGATACTGCCGCGTGAGGCAGGCGTCGGTAGACGTCAGGATACGTTCGAATTCATCCACTGACAGGCTCCCGAGCTCGACGCGGATCGGGAAGCGGCCTTGCAGTTCCGGGATCAGGTCGGAAGGCTTGGAAAAATGGAAGGCGCCGCTGCCGATGAACAGGATGTGATCGGTCTTGATCACGCCATACTTCGTATTGACGGTGGTTCCTTCCACGAGCGGCAGAAGATCGCGCTGCACGCCATGGCGGGAAACTTCGGCGCCGCCGGTTTCCTGGCGGCTGGTGATCTTGTCGATCTCGTCGATGAACACGATGCCGTTCTGCTCCACGTTGGTGAGCGCTTTCAGTTTCAGGTCTTCGTCGTTCACCAGCTTCGCCGCCTCTTCTTCGACCAGCAGCTTTATCGCCTCGCGGATCTTGAGCTTGCGCGTCTTGCGCCTGGCGGTTCCGAGGTTCTGGAACATGCCCTGGATCTGCGACGTCAGGTCTTCCATGCCGGGGGGTGCCAGGATTTCCATCTGTGCCTGCGCCGCCACGACGTCGATTTCTATTTCCTTGTCGTCGAGCTCGCCTTCGCGCAGCCGCTTGCGGAATTTCTGCCGTGTCGCATTGTCGCCTGCCGTGCAAGTCACTGTGGTCACGCCTTCGTTGAAGCTTGTGCCACTGGCGGGACTACAACTGACCGTCGCTCCCGAACAATTATCAGCTACCGCCGGATTCGTGTAGGTCACTATCGCTGTACACACTCCCGCACCTGTGTTCACCGTCTGACTTGCCGGACAACCGCTGGGGAAGGTCGGCGCTTGAT
>JANOGH010000139.1:0-1806 GCA_031414075.1 Betaproteobacteria bacterium
GCGCCTGCCGCGCGAAGCGATCTACGTGATCGACACGTCCGGCTCGATGCAGGGTGCGTCGCTCGATCAGGCAAGGCAGGCATTGCATCTCGCCCTCAAGCAACTGACCAACGAGGACCGCTTCAACGTCATTCAATTCAACTCGGTGACGGACAACCTGTTCGCCTCGCCGCGCGAAGCGAACGAGAAGAGTATCGATGCGGCACGGCGTTACGTGGACAAACTGCACGCGACCGGCGGCACCGAAATGGCGCCGGCACTGCGGGCGGCGCTCGATTCGCCAGCAAAGGAGGGGTACCTCCGCCAGGTGGTGTTCATGACCGACGGCAGCGTCGGCAACGAGGACGAGTTGTTCAAGCTGATCCAGAAGAAACTGGGACGCAGCCGGCTGTTCACGGTCGGCATCGGTTCCGCGCCGAACAGCCACTTCATGACCAAGGCCGCGCAACTCGGCCGCGGCAGCTTCACCTATATCGGGGACATCGCCGAAGTCGGCGAAAAGATGGGCGCGCTATTCGGAAAACTCGAACACCCGGTGCTGTCCGACATCGTCGTCGAATGGCCGGCCAGCGTCAGCGCCGAGGGCTATCCGCAGAACCTTCCCGATCTGTATCTGGGCGAACCGGTCGTGCTCAGTGCGCGTGCCGAAGGTTTGCTGCGTGGAAAGATCGTGGTGCGCGGCCAGGCGGGTGAGCAGTCGTGGAGCTCGAAATTCGACTTGGGACAGGCGCACGACGGTAAGGGCATGGGCGTGATCTGGGCGCGGCGCAAGATCGAATCGCTGACCGATTCCCTGCAGGACGGTACCGACAAGGAAAAAGTTCGCGAGGCGGTCGTGGACATTGCGTTGAAACACCACCTCGTGACGCGCTACACCAGCCTCGTCGCCGTGGAGGTGACGCCAGCGCGTCCCGAAGGGGAACCTTTCGATGCGCAGGCGCTGCCCGCCAATCTTCTGCAGGGCTGGAGCCATGAAGGCGTGTTCGGTTCGTTGCCGAAGACAGCCACGCCGGGCGGATTGCATCTCATCCTGGCATTGCTGGCAGGCGCCTTGGCTGTCTTCGTCTATGCGCGGAGGAAGTTATGAAATCGCGTACACACACGATGCTTTTTCTGGGGCTCGTTTCCGTGTCCGTCTGGGAGGCTGGCGAAGCGGCGTACATCCATGCCAAGGCCTGGGTAGCGCAACGGCTGATCGCGTCGGCGTGGGATCGGTCGCTCGCGTCCGGCGTGGGCGTGAAGCCCTGGCCGTGGGCCGACACCTATCCAGTGGCGCGCCTCGAAGCCCCGCGCCAGGGCGCCGCGCTGATGGTGTTGGCCGGCGCGAGCGGCCGCACCCTGGCCTTCGGTCCCGGTCATGTCGACGGTACGCCGCTACCGGGCGAACCGGGCAACGCCGTGGTCAGCGGGCATCGCGATACCCATTTTGCCTTTCTCCGCGAGTTGCGCTCCGGAGACACGGTGCTGGTGCATTCCGCACGCGGCCGCATGGCGCGTTACGTGGTCTCGGGCATCGAAGTCGTGCGCAACAAAGACGTGCGCGTACTCCTCGACGTGGGTGACGACCGATTGACCCTGGTGACCTGCTATCCGTTCGACAGCCCGGTTCCCGGCGGGTCGCTGCGCTACGTCGTCGTCGCCACGCGCGTCGATGCGCCCGTGACGCGGATCCAAGGCGAACCCATCTAACCTTAGGGGCTGAAGTTCAAGTTCGTTGACGCAAATACCCTACGTGCGCAGCACGTCGGAGTTATGGGCGTCAGCCCGGTACCCCTCCGGGGACCCTTTTAGGACGCAAAGGAAGAG
>JANOGH010000140.1:0-10488 GCA_031414075.1 Betaproteobacteria bacterium
CGACGGACCGGACGCGCTGGTCCGGGCGCGTCTGTCACCGATCGGCGAAGGCCTCCAGGTGCTGGTGTACTCGCCCGACCGGCCCAACCTGTTCGCGCAGGTGTGCAGCTTCTTCGAGAAGATCTCCTTCACCATCGTCGAAGCCCGCATCTACACCACCCGCCACGGCTATGCGCTGGACAGCTTTCAGGTCATGGATCCGGCGCACGCCACGACGCACTACCGCGACCTCATCAGCTACATCGAACATGAACTCGAGGCCCAGCTTCGCGCGCACGGCGAACTACCGCCACCGTCCAAAGGCAGACTGTCGCGCCAGGTGAAATACGTGCCGATCACACCGGAAGTCCATATTCGTCCGGATGAAAAAGGCGTGTACTACTACCTGAACGTGGTTGCGGGGGATCGCCCCGGCCTGCTCTACCGGATTGCGCGGGTGCTCGACGATCACGGGATCAATCTCTACACGGCGAAAATCAATACCCTGGGAGAACGCGCCGAAGACACCTTCCTCGTCAGTGGCGACGCGTTGCGCGATACCAAAAAAGTGGTGCGCCTGGAGACCGAGCTGGTGCGGGAGCTGCAGCCCTAGCAAACGCCGCAGAAAACGCGACAGGAAAGTTTAGTCGTCCGCTATGTGTTGTCCGGGAAACAATTCCTCGTTGAAGCCAAACAGGCGCAGGTCGCGAATGCGCATCGGGTAGAGAATGCCAAACAGGTGATCGGTCTCATGCTGGACCACGCGGGCATGAAATCCGGATGCCGTGCGATCGATGGCATTGCCGTACTGGTCGAAGCCACGATAGCGCAACTGGCTGTAGCGCGGCACGACGCCGCGCATGCCGGGCACGGACAGGCAACCTTCCCAGCCCTCTTGCATCTCCGCCCCGATCGGCTCCAGCGTTGGATTGATCAGCATGGTATAGGGCACTTCCTCCGCGTCCGGATAGCGCGGGTTGGCGCCGACGCCAAAAATCACGACCTGCAGGCTTACGCCAATCTGGGGCGCAGCGATGCCAGCGCCATTTTTCGAACGCATGGTGTCATCCATGTCCTGCAGCAGCGCGTGCAATTCCGGGGTGTCGAACTGCACCACCGGTTCAGCCCGCTGGAACAGGATGGGATCGCCCATCCTCAGCACCGGCTTAATCACCGCTTTCCACTAGCTTCTCGAGCAGAAAGCGCACTTTCCCTATCGACGCCTGCAGCACGGCATTAATCTGATCGAGATGAATCGCCTTGCTGCTGTCGCCCCGACCGGCGGCGTGATTCACCACTACCGCGACGACCGCGTAGCGCAGTCCGAGCTCTCTCGCCAGCGCCGCTTCCGGCATGCCGGTCATGCCAACCATGTCGGCGCCATCGCGCTCCAGACGGTCGATTTCCGCCGCGCTTTCCAGCCGCGGCCCCTGGGTGGCCGCATAGACGCCATTGTTCACGATCACCTGCCCTGCCGCTGCCGCCGCCATCAATAATCTGGCGCGCAGCTCTTCGCAGTAGGGATGCGTGAAATCAACATGCGTCACCGGTTGATCGGGGCCTTCGAAAAAAGTGTGCTTGCGCCCCTGGGTGTAGTCCAGCACCTGGTGCGGAACGGCAAGCGCTCCGGGCAGGAGGTCGGCGCGAATTCCGCCGACCGAGGCGACCGATACGATCTGTCCGGCGCCTTCCGCATGCAACGCCCAGATATTGGCGCGATAGTTCACCTCGTGTGGCGCAATCGTATGACCGTACCCGTGGCGCGCGAGAAACACGACATCACGCCGGTTCAACTTGCCGAACGTCAGTGCGCCCGAAGGATCTCCGAATGGCGTGCGCACCACCTGACGGCGTGTGACTTCAAGATTGGAGAGCTGGGTCAGTCCGGTTCCACCTATGATTCCGAGCAAGGCCGTCTCCTCAGGGCTTCAGCGCGTAGATCGCGGGCAGGTTGCGCCAGGCCTCATGGGCGTCCATGCCGAATCCGAATACATAACGATTCGGAACGGTCAAGCCGACGAAGTCCGCCCGGATCGGTTTTCCCCGGCCGATGTCCTTGTCGGCGAACACCGCGCTGTGGAATACGGCCGCACCTTCGCCGAGCAGATGATCGCGGATCGCCGCCAGCGTGCTGCCTTCATCGAGAATGTCATCCAGAACCAGTACCGTGCGTCCGCGAAAATCGACATGCGGCTTCGTCTTCCACTGAATCTGGCCACCGCGTGTCTTGCCATCGTACCGGGTCACATGCAGGTAATCGAAATCCAGGGGAAAGTGCAGCTGCGGCAGCAGTTGTCCGGTGAACACCACCGCGCCCCCCATGACGGGCATGACCAGCGGATGCGCGTCGGCAAGCTTCGCCGTGATGTCGATGGCCAGGCGTCTGACCGCTCGATTCACCGTGTCTTCGTCGTGTACAAGCTCGGCATCGCGCAGCATCTGCCAGGCTTGATCCTTATTCAGCATGCGGTCCGATCCCTTTTCCTTCGGTACGCAGCGAATCGAGAAAATCGCGAAATTCATCGCCGATCTCCGGGTGGCGCAGCGCATAGAGCACGTTCGCCTGCAGGTAGCCGAGCTTTGAGCCGCAGTCGTAACGCATGCCCTGAAACTCGTACGCAAGCGCGCGCTGCTTGTTCAGCATCGAGGCTATGCCGTCCGTCAGTTGTATCTCCCCGCCCGCTCCGGGCTTGATCTTCTCGAGGTGATCGAAAATCTCCGGTGCCAGCAGATAGCGGCCAACCACGGCAAGCGTCGAAGGGGCAACGTCGGGCTTTGGCTTCTCGACGATGCCGGTGATGCGATGCATGCCGCGTTCTCCGGGCTCAGTCCTGACGATGCCGTAGCTCGACGTTTCTTCTCGCGCGACAGTTTGCACCGCGAGCACGGAACAGCGCTCGCTTGCGTACACATCCACCATCTGCTTCATGACCGGAGGATCGCCGTCGATCAAGTCGTCGGCCAGAATCACCGCGAAGGGTTCGTTGCCGACGACCGGTCGCGCGCACAGGATGGCATGGCCAAGTCCCAGCGCCTCGGTCTGACGCACATAGATGCAACTCACATGCTTGGGCACGATTTTGTCGATCTGATCCAACAGCTTGAGCTTGTTTCGTGCGATTAGCTCGGTCTCCAGTTCGTAGGCTTTGTCGAAATGATCCTCGATGGCGCGCTTGTTGCGGCCGGTAATGAAGACCATCTGCGTGATGCCGGCCGCGACCGCTTCTTCCACGGCGTACTGGATCAGCGGCTTGTCCACCACCGGCAGCATTTCCTTCGGACTCGCTTTGGTGACGGGAAGAAAACGGGTCCCCATTCCGGCGACCGGAAAAACCGCCTTCGTAATCTTGTTCATTATTCTCCTTGCAACTGCAGAGCGGCAGCACCGCAGGTCATTCCAGCAATTCTAGCAACCCTTTTTCGTCCAGCACAGCGACACCAAGTTTCCGTGCTTTCTCCAGCTTGCTGCCGGCATCCGCGCCGGCCACGACATAGTCAGTCTTCTTCGATACGCTGCCCGCCACCTTTGCGCCCTTTGCTTCAATGCGTTCTTTGGCTTCTTCGCGAGTCAGATTCGGCAGCGTTCCGGTCAGAACGAAAGTCTTTGCTGATAGACGCAGTGCCGTCGTCTGGTGCCCTTCCGTCTCCGGCCAGCGCACACCCGCGATGCGCATCTGTTCGACGATCTCACGATTGTGAGGCTCGCCGAAGAAATGAGCGATGCTCTGTGCGACGACCGGCCCCACATCCGGCGCTTGTTGCAGTTCTGTTTCATCGGCCCGCATCAGCCCCTCCAGCTTGCCGAAGTGGCCCGCCAGGTCCTTGGCAGTCGTTTCGCCAACGTTGCGAATGCCAAGCGCAAAAATAAAGCGGGGCAGCGTAGTCTTTTTGCTCTTTTCGATCGCTTCGAGCACATTTGTAGCCGATTTCTCGGCCATTCGCTCCAGCTTCGAAAGCGTCTGCACATCGAGCCGGTAGAGATCCGCCGGCGTTTTCACCCGGTTCGCGTCCACCAGCTGATCGACTAATTTTTCACCCAGCCCTTCAATATCCATCGCGCGCCGTCCGGCAAAATGCAAGAGCGCCTGTTTGCGCTGCGCCGGGCAGAACAGGCCCGCGCTGCAGCGGGTCACCGCCTCGCCTTCGAGTCGTTCGACGCGGGAGCCGCAGACCGGGCAGTTATCCGGCATTACGAATTCACGCGCATCGGCCGGGCGCCGTTCCCTGACTACGCTCACCACCTCGGGAATGACATCGCCGGCGCGGCGCACGACGACATGATCACCGATCCGCACGTCTTTGCGCCTGACCTCATCGTCGTTGTGCAGCGTGGCATTAGTCACCGTCACGCCGCCGACGAATACCGGCGCCAACCGCGCCACCGGAGTCAGGGCGCCGGTGCGCCCGACTTGCACCGTAATATCCAGCACCTGCGTGATTTCCTCCTGCGCCGGGAACTTGTGTGCCACTGCGAAGCGCGGCGCGCGCGATACGAAGCCGAGGCGGGCCTGGCGGCGCAGGTCGTTGATCTTGTATACCACGCCGTCGATTTCGAAAGGTAAGGCCGGGCGCCGCTCGCCGATCGCTCGGTAGTAGCGCAACAGCCCCTGTACACCCTCGACTACATCGCGTTCGCGTGTTACAGGCAGATGAAACGATTCCAGATAGTCGAGTTGGTGACTATGCGTGTCGTCAGGCGCGCCGTCGGCCGATCCTACCCCGTAAACAAAAAACGTCAGACGCCGCGAGGCGGTAATGCGCGAATCGAGCTGGCGCAGCGAGCCTGCGGACGCGTTACGCGGGTTGGCGAACTCCTTGTCTCCGCGGCTGCGTTGTTCCCGGTTGAGCATCTCGAAATCGCGCTTGAGCATCAGGACCTCGCCACGGACCTCGAGCAGACGCGGCGGCTTTTCGCCCGCCAGTCGCAGCGGGATGGCACGCACCGTACGCAGGTTTGTCGTTACGTCTTCGCCGTTGTACCCGTCGCCGCGCGTGGCGCCCATCACCAACAATCCGTCCTGGTAAGTCAGGCTGATCGCCAGACCGTCGAATTTCGGCTCCACCGCATACTGGATTGGCCCATCGGCCTGCAGTGCCTCCCGCACGCGCCGATCGAAGGCCTCGACCTCGGTCTGGTCAAAAGCATTGTTGAGCGATAGCATCGGCGTCGCATGAGTGACTTGTTTGAACGCCGCCAGAGGTGTGGCCCCGATACGACGACTGGGAGAGTCAGATCCGGACAGTTCGGGATATTGCATTTCCAGCTCTTGCAGATCGCGGAACAGCCGGTCGTATTCAGCATCCGGAATGGACGGTGAGTCTTTGACGTAATAGTTAAAGTTGGCGAGTTCGATTTCGCGTCGCAACCGGGCGGCGCGCGCGGCCGGTTCGGCTGGTACCGCCATCAGGAGAACAGGCGTAACGCGAGCGGACCGCCGGCCTCGACGCCGCGTTGCTCCATGGCTGTATAAATGGATCGCAATTGCGCCCGGATCCGGTCCAGGCCGGAATCGTTCAGCAAGACGCGATTGTCATCGGCCAGTGTGCCGTCGAGCGAATCTGCAAAGCTGCGGCTCATCGCCACGATCCGGTCGAAGACACGCAAGCCGTTCGCGACGCGCGGTACGTCTAGCAGGAAAGTAATTCCCGGCGTGGTGAGAGTGCGGATGCGGTCGATCAGGAAGGGTTCGGACTCCTGATTGTCGAGCGAGAACAATGCACCGCCCTGCTCATCGTGGTAGTGGAAGACCCCGCTGGACTGCAATCGCAGCCCAGCAGCCTCGGCGAGCGCACGGATCTTGGTGCCGTGGAAGACCTGTCCCGTATTGGCGATTACGCTGATCCCGACCAGAACGTCGACGTCGGCGCAGAATTTATCGAGGGCAGCGGCCTGCTCGAGCGCCGGCACGAAGTCGGGCAATTCGGCAATCGCCGCCATCTCGCTCGCCGTACTCCTGGCCGCATCGCCGAACTCGCGCAACTGCTGGTCATTGACCGGCCCGGAACGATCCACGAGCTGGAGCGCGACGCGTACCGACGTATAACGGGCATCATCCCGCGCCAGCGCCTCCCAGGACTGGGTTCGGTAATTGAGTCCGCCGAAAAGGATCCTGCGGCTCAGACCCGGCAGGCTCTGTTGCATCCTGACGAGTTTTTCCACGGCGATAAATTCAGCGGCGCGGATCTCGGCGATATAGTCGATTTCCGCTTGCGGCAGGTCTCCCATCCTGAATTTCGGCGCGCTGGCAGACGCCGGCGCGGCGGCTTCCGTTGCGGGTTCGAAACGGGGCTCCACTCGGGGCTCCATGCTCGGTTCGATGCGCGGCTCATCGAGCGAATGCTGTTGCGGCGGTGACGCTGCTGCGGGAGCGCCCCGCATGGCGGGATGGTTAAGGAGTACATCGTCGTGCCGGCCGGGAAACGCCTCTTCTCCGCGCTGCCGAAACTGACGTTCCTGCCACCAGTTGAACGCCACCACGGCGGCGACCATCAGCACGCCGAGCATCGTCAGGCCGATCTGTAAATCACTCATCGCTCTTCCCCTTGCGTCCGGGTGTGGCAGCGCCGGATCAAGCCGCAGCCTCTTCGCGCATGCGCAACGCTTCTTCGACGTCAACCGCAACCACCCGCGAGACGCCCTGCTCCTGCATGGTGACGCCGATCAGCTGGTTGGCCATTTCCATGGTGATCTTGTTATGGGTGATGAACATGAACTGGGTTTTTACGGACATTTTTTTCACCAGACCGCAGAATCGTTCCGTGTTGCTGTCGTCCAGTGGCGCATCGACTTCGTCCAGCAGGCAGAATGGCGCCGGATTGAGCTGGAACATCGAGAATACCAGCGCCAGCGCGGTCAGCGCCTTTTCGCCTCCGGATAACAAATGGATCGATGCATTGCGCTTGCCCGGAGGACGTGCGATCACCTGCACCCCGGCATCGAGAATCTCTTCACCGGTCATCAGCAACCTGGCCTCGCCGCCACCGAACAATGTCGGGAACATTTCCCCGAAATGTTTGTTGACCGTATCGAACGTCTCCTGCAGGCGCTCACGGGTCTCGCGGTCGATCTTGCGAATCGCGGTCTCCAGGGTTGCCACCGCTTCGGTCAAATCCTGCGATTGGGAATCCAGATAAGTCTTGCGTTCGCGGGCGCTCGACAGCTCGTCCAGCGCAGCGAGGTTGACCGCGCCCAGAGCGGCCATGTCTTCGTTTAACCGGTTGATCTCGCCCTGCAGCCTGCTGGCGCGCACGCCCTCTTCCAGCAACGGCAGCAGTTCATCTTCATCGGCCTGCGCCTCCGCCAGCTGGCTGGCGTAGCTTTCTTCGGCCAGTCGCGCTTCCTGCTCCTTGAGCCGGAGTTCGTTGATGCGTTCGCGCGCCGGCGCGAGTTTCTGCTCGGAAACGAGCCGCTCCTGGTCGGTCGTGCGCAATGTCTGCTCGGCCCCTTCCAACTCCTCGCGCGCCTGCTTCAGCGCCTGTTCGCGTTCGCCGCGCAAGGCGAGCTGCCGCTGCAATTGTTCCTGCAATTCCGTCTCATCGGTTCGGGACACTTCCTGCGTCAGGGCTTCCGCATCGCTTTCGAGGCGCGAAATAGTCTCAGTTAAAACTTGAAGAGAAGAATTTATTTCTATGATTTTATTGTTTATAGTCTTCTGTTGATAGAGCGCCTCTTGGTGCTGGCGCTCGGCCTGCTGTGCAAGGGTGCGGCTGGCCTGCAAGGCCGATTCGGCTTCCACGTAAGCCTGCCTCGCCTTCTCGACACCGGCCTGCATGGCCACCATGCCGGCCCGAAGCGCTTCCATTTGCCGCCCGGCTTCCTCCTGTTGCGCCGATTCGCGCGCGGATTCCGCGTCAATTTCCGCAAGCTCGCGGACGATCTGCTCACCGCGGGCTTTCAGTCTTTCGGCGAGCTGTGACAGCCTGACGTGGTCCAGTTTGCGCTGATGCTGGTTTTCCTGCAGATCCGAACCCTGCCGCCGCAGGCGATCAGCCGCGGCCCGGCGCTCTTCGAATTCAATTTTCTGCGAAGACGCGGCTCGACTCAGTTCATCGAGCCGGCCATCCGACGCGGTACGCTCGGCGAACAAGGCTTCGATTTCGCGCTGGCGGGACAGGATGCCATGGACCTCGGAATCGGCGGCATGAAAACTGACGCTGGTCGACGTGAACACATGGCCCTGGGCACTGACCAGCATGGCGCCGGCGGGCAGTTTTCCGGCGACTTCCAGGCCCTGCTCCGGATTGGGCAGGACGTAGACCCGCGCCAGCCAGTCGGCGAGTACGCCCGCCAAACGCGCATCGGTGCAGGTCACGTAGTCGGTCAGCCGTTCCAGCCCGAATGGCGCGGGCTCATCGAGCACCGCACCGGCCGTAACGCGGTGGAAGGAAAGTTTGCCCGGCGGCGGCGCGGAAAGCCACCCGCGCGCCTGCCCCAGATCGGTCAGCCCGATGCTGTTCAGGCGTTCGCGCAGGACCGCTTCGAGGGCGTCTTCCCAACCTTCGCGAATGCGTATGCCCTGCCACAGATGGGCATTGCGGCGCAGATCGTTGCGATCCAGCCAGGGATCGAGTTCGCCTGAGCGGCTGACCTGTGCCTGCAGCGACTGCAGGGCAGTCAGGCGCGCATCGAGCTGATGCACCCGTTGCCGGGTCTGCTCCGCGGTTTCTTCAGCCGTCTGCAAAGACTGTTCAAGCTTGGGCAACGCCGCCTCGCATTGCTCGAAGGCATCGCGTTGGCCGGCAAGCTGATGGTCCAGCTCGCGGATCTCGGATTCCAGCCTGACCAGTTCACTGAGATTCGGCACTACCAGGGCGTCACGCTCTTCTTCCAGCCTGGCACCACGCGAAGCGAGTTGCAGCAGCAGTTTTTCGGTATGACCCTTGCGGGCATCTTCCAGACGCAATTGCTGCTCCGCCCGCGTCAGAACCCCCTGCGCATGTGCCAGCAGCCCCTGTGTGCTGCGGTGATTTTCCTCCGCCACCGGCGACGCTTCACTTGCCTCTCGCAGCGCCTCGCCGAATACGGCGAGCTGTTCTGTGGCCCCGGCCAAAGCGCGGGTATTGTCTGCGCGCGCCGCCTCCAGCGATTGCTGGCGCTCGCGCTGTTCCGCTTCCTGACCACGCACGGAGTTGAGTTGTTGCTCCGCGCGGCTGCGGCTGTCGCGCAGGTACTGGACCTGCTGTTCGATGCGGGCGATCTCCGCGTTGACTTCGTACAGCGTGCCTTGCGCCGCGTGCACGCTGTCCGACGCGCCGTAATGCCTCGTGCGCAGTTCCTCCACGCGTTTTTCCGTGTCGCGCAGCCGCGCCGTTTCTGCTTCCAGCTCGATGCCCAATGCCTCGACGTCGCGGCCGCTCTTCGCGCGCTGGGTCTGCGCATCGCGCTTGCGCAACATCCACAGCAATTGCTGGGTTCGCTTGAGGCTGGTTTCGAAGCCGCGGTATTTACCGGCCTTCTCTGCCTGGGACTCCAGATGTTCGAGCTGTCTGCCGAGTTCCTGCTTGATGTCATCGACGCGCACCAGGTTCTCGCGCGTGTCCTCCAGCCTCAACTCGGTTTCCCGGCGGCGCTCGCGGTACTTCGATACACCGGCGGCCTCTTCGAGGAAGCTGCGCAGGTCCTCCGGCTTCGCCTCGATGATGCGTGAAATCATGCCCTGCTCGATGATGGCATAGCCGCGCCCGCCCAGGCCGGTACCCAGGAAGATGTCGGCGACGTCACGGCGGCGCACATGCAGGTTGTTGAGGAAATAGGACGATTCGCCGTCGCGCTGAAGCACGCGCTTGACCGAGATCTCCGCGTACGCCGACCAGGCCCCGGCCGCCTTGCCGAGGCTGTTGTCGAAAACCAGTTCCACGCTGGCACGGCCAACCGGCTTGCGATCGCCCGAGCCATTGAAAATGACGTCCTGCATGTTTTCGCCGCGCAATTGCTTGGCAGAGGATTCACCCAGAACCCAGCGTATGGCGTCGATTACGTTCGATTTGCCACAGCCGTTAGGGCCGACGACCCCGACCAGTTGGCCAGGCACCGGAATGTGGGTGGGATCAACAAATGACTTGAAACCAGCGAGCTTGATGTGAGTGAGTCGCAATTTGTGCAGCTTTATAAAGGCTTATAATTTCAGCGGATGTTCATAAAACAAGCGCCCGGGGCCCTTAGCCTTAGGACCAGGCGCACGTTATTTCGTCGTGCATTTTAACAATGGAATGGCCTTCAGAGAATGCCGAGCAAGCCCTCTTTGTCACTCGACACGTTTCCCAACCCAAGCTCCGGCCGGGATTACCTGATTCATATGGAAATTCCCGAGTTCACCTGCCTCTGTCCCAAGACCGGCCAGCCTGATTTCGCCACGCTGTTCCTGGATTACATCCCGGACAAGAAATGCGTGGAACTCAAGAGCCTCAAACTCTATGTCTGGTCGTACCGGAACCAGGGGGCATTCCATGAAGCCGTGACCAACCGCATGCTGGACGATCTGGTGAAGGCCACTCAGCCTCGCTTCATGC
>JANOGH010000141.1:0-4021 GCA_031414075.1 Betaproteobacteria bacterium
GCGCGATCATTCCCAGCGAGTCGCCAATCAGGATGCAGTCCACGCCGGAGCGGTCGACCAGTTGCGCGGTCGGATAATCCACCGCGGTGACCTGAAAAATCTTCTCCCCGCGATCGACCTTGGCCTGCAAATCGAAAATCGTCAGTTTCTTAGGTGCCGCTGCTTCTGCCATCTCAATCTCCCTGAAAAAACTGCGAATCAAAACCCAACACAGAGGCACAGAGAGCACAGAGAACACGGAGCAAAATCTCTGCGGGGATAGAAACCAGGATCCGGAGACTCCGCAACGAACCGGCATCATGAAAATTTACAATGTTCGCTTCCGGTACTTTCTCTGTGCCCTCTGTGCTCTCTGTGCCTCTGTGTTGGGTGTTCCTTTCTGTCTGGCTCAGCGTACGCGGGCGGTGTTGTGCACGTTGACCTCGGTCGGGCGCAATTCGGCGGCGAGCTTATCGAGCACGCCGTTGACGTACTTGTGTCCGTCGGTGCCGCCGAAACTCTTCGCCAGTTCGATCGCCTCGTTGATGACGACCCTGTACGGCGTCTGCGGATGATCGCGCAACTCGAAAGCGGACAGCAGCAGCAGCGCATGTTCGACCGGCGACAACCCCTTCACTTCGCGGTCGAGATAGGGCGTCAGCAGTTGTCGCAGCGCATCGGTATTCCCGACCACGCCGCGCAACAGCGCCTCGGCCAGGGGTTGATCCGCCTTGGAAAAGTCCTTCTGCTCGCGCAGTTGCGCAAGCAGCGTCTCCGCAGTGGATTCATTCACCAGCCACTGGTAGATTGCCTGCAGGGCAAACTCGCGGGCGCGCCGCCTACTGTTTTTCATCGATTGCCTGGATCAGATTCGCCATCTCCACGGCCGTGCGCGCGCAGTGCACGCCCTTTTGATGCATCCGGAATTCAGCCTGGTCATCGTTGTCCGTGGTGAGAATACCGTTCGCAATCGGCACCCCGGTGTCGAGTTGCACTGTCATCACGCCGTGCGCGGATTCGTTAGCCACCACTTCGAAGTGATAGGTCTCGCCGCGAATGACGGCGCCGAGCGCCACCAGCGCGTCGTGACGCCCGGTACCGGCCAGTTTCTGCAGCGCGATGGGGATTTCCAGCGCGCCGGGTACGGTCACGATCTCGATGTCGTGGCTCGCCACGCCCAGCTTGGCGAGTTCCACCGTACAAGCCGAGAGCAGGCCGTCGCCGACATCCTGGTTGAAACGCCCGACCACGATGCCGATGCGCAGGCCGGCACCGTTCAGGTCGGGTTCGTATTCGAAACTGTCGTTGTCAGTTGTCATGGTCATGAAATCCGTGATTGGTGATTGGGTGATTGTGTGACTGAGTTCCGAATCCTTCAATCGCTCAATCGCCGAATCGCTTAATCGCCTGCCTCTCGGCCCCGCCCCTCAGGGCTCAGATATCCCGTCACTTCCAGATCGAACCCCGCCATGCTCGGCATCTTGCGCGGTGCGCCCAGCACTTTCATCCGGGTCACACCCAGATCGCGCAGGATCTGGGCGCCGATGCCGTAGGTGCGCAAATCCATTTTTTGCGCCGGCGCTTCCTGGTTCATCGCCAGCCGCTCGAGCAATTCCGCACCCGACTCGGTCCGGTGCAGCAAAACCACCACGCCGTTGTCCGCGGCCGCGATCACGCGCAAGGCGTCGCTGAGATTCCACGAATGGCTGCGGCTGCCAGCGTCCAGAAAATCGGCGACCGAAAGCGGTTCGTGCACGCGCACCAGCGTTTCCCGCCCCGGCGCCACCTCACCCTTGACCAGCGCGATATGCGTGTCGCGCGAACTCTTGTCCCGATACGCCACCAGCTTGAACTTCCCGTACACCGTCTCCAGCGGCCGCTCGGCCACGCGCTCGACCAGCGACTCAGTTCGGCTGCGGTGATGAATCAATTCGGCAATCGTGCCGATCTTGATCTGGTGTTTCGCGGCAAACTCGATCAAATCGGGCAGGCGCGCCATATCGCCGTCGTCCTTCAGCACTTCGCAGATCACCGCCGCCGGCACCAGTCCGGCGAGTTGCGCCAGGTCGCAACCCGCCTCGGTATGCCCGGCGCGCACCAGCACGCCGCCCTGCTGCGCCATCAGCGGAAAAATGTGTCCCGGCTGCACGATGTCTTCCGGCTTCGCATCCTTCTTGACCGCCGCCCGCACCGTGCGTGCGCGATCGGCCGCCGAAATGCCGGTCGTCACGCCGCTCGCGGCTTCGATCGAGAGCGTGAAATTGGTTCCCATACGGGACTGGTTGTCACCGACCATCAGCGGCAGATCGAGCTGCCGGCAACGCTCCCCGGTCAGCGTCAGGCAGATCAGGCCGCGGCCGTGCTTGGCCATGAAATTGATCGCATCTGGCGTAACGAACTCCGCGGCCATCAGCAGATCGCCCTCGTCTTCCCGATCCTCCTCGTCGACCAGGATGACCATCTTGCCGGCGCGCAGGTCGGCAATGATCTCGGGCGTAGAACTGATACCTGTCATTCGGCTTCCAGCGTTGTCCAAGTTGGTGCGAAAGGCGCATTTTGCCAGATTGACACCAATTCAGGCTTGAGTGCGCCATCGCCGGGCGCAACCACCAGTTGGCGCAACCACCCGTTGGATAGAGCTGACATACTGTTAGCTATTCCAAAGTCCGGGATCCCGGCATTCTGGTATCCTGACTTCCTGTAACTTCGGAGAATCGCGAATGGAACTCGTAAGACTAGGCAAGAAAGGCCAGGTAACCATTCCCAAGCGAATTCTGCGCAAACTGGCCATCCCGGACGAGGCTCCCCTGGTGATCGAGGCCAGCGCGGACGGAGCCATTGTTCTGCGCCAAGCGGTCGTGTTTCCGGTTGAAATCTACAGTGAGGCGCGAGTGAAGGAATTCACCGAGGCGGCAAAGATCACGCCGCGAGAAGAGGCGCGTGTGGAAGCAGCGCTCAAAAGAAGGAAAATCAAGAAACGCTAGATGCGCCTCTTCCTGGACGCCAATGTCTTGTTCAGCGCGGCATACATGGATAAGAGCCGCCCGGTAAGTCTGTTCCGCCTGGCTGAAGCGCAACTTTGCGCACTCATCGCTTCGCCCTATGCGATCGAGGAGGCAAGAAGGAATCTTGCGTTCAAACGCGTGGAACGCCTTTCCGAGTTCGCGCGCCTTACGGCAGTTCTAACAATCTGCCCCGAACCATCGAAGGAATACATCGAATGGGCGCTGGCTCAGGGCCTGGGCCTGAAGGATGCCCCTATCCTTGCGGCTGCGGCACAAGCAAAAGCTGACCTGCTGGTAACTGGCGACCGGACCGACTTCGGTCACTTATATCGCCGGTTACGCCGAGGAGTGGAGGTGCTACCTCCAGCCGAGGCCCTGGATCGCATTTTGTCCGCAGCGGGCCTTTGATCAGGTGTGCCATACCGACGAGTGGTTTTGCGTGCGGTTGCTCCTTCCCTCGCGCGCGGGGGAAGGCCGGGATGGGGGCACGCTTGAAGTGCATTTGCAAAATTCACGCCGCACGCCAATCATTTCACGCCCACCCTATCCCCCGCGAGCCAGGGAGGGAATCCGGCGGTCGTGGTGAGATTTTCCGTTGCCCTGGCTTCGTCGGTTCCAGTCCGATTGCAGGGCAAGCCATTTAGAGTATATGCTCGCCCGACCCGTATCGCTCCTATGGGATAACGTCACGTTGAGCCCATGACCACCCACCGCAAACTCTCAGCCATTCTCTCCGCTGACGCCGTCGGTTACTCGCGGCTGATGGCCGATGACGAGGTTGCCACCTTGCGCACGCTCAATGACGCACGCGCACTTTTTCGCGAGCGCATCGAGGCCCACGGCGGACGGCTCATCGACACCGCCGGCGACAGCGTGCTCGCAGAATTCGTCAGCCCAGTCGAGGCAGTAGGCGCTACTGTGGAAATCCAGCGCGAGTTGGCCGATCGCGATGCCCCGCTTCCCGAACACCGGCGCATGCAGTTCCGTATCGGCATCAACCTGGGGGATGTAATCGAGCAGGAGGACGGGACCATCTA
>JANOGH010000142.1:0-3482 GCA_031414075.1 Betaproteobacteria bacterium
CTCTATCAGGTGGAGCAGGAATTTCACGCCGCGCTCAAGCGCGTTCCGGTGACCTGTATGGTCGGTGATGCCAAGAATCCGCAGCGCGTGGCGCAGGCGCTGGAAAAATACCGGCCGCAGGTCATTTTCCATGCGGCGGCTTACAAGCATGTGCCGTTGATGGAAGAGGAAAACGCCTGGGAAGCGGTGCGCAACAACGTCTACGGTACTTACGTCGTGGCATCCGAGGCGATGCGCCACGGCGTCGACAAATTCGTCCTGATTTCCACCGACAAGGCGGTCAATCCGGCCAATGTCATGGGCGCGAGCAAGCGGCTCGCGGAGATGGTCTGCCAAGCCTTGCAGGAGTCGCAGGGCACGCGCTTCGTGATGGTTCGTTTTGGCAACGTGCTCGGCAGCGCCGGCAGTGTCATCCCGAAATTCCGCGAACAGATCGCTGCGGGCGGCCCAGTGACGGTCACCCATCCTGAGATCACCCGCTTCTTCATGTCCATTCCGGAAGCGGCGCAACTGGTGCTGCAGGCCGGCACCATGGGTCGCGGCGGCGAAATCTTTGTGCTCGACATGGGAGAGTCGGTGCGCATCGTCGATCTGGCGCGCGACATGATCCGCCTGTCGGGCCTGGGTGAGGACGACGTCAAAATTGTCTTCACCGGGTTGCGTCCCGGCGAAAAACTCTACGAGGAAGTGCTGGCCGACGACGAACATACGTTGTCCACGCCGCACCCGAAGTTGCGCATCGCACGCGCACGCAGGGTCGAGCCCACCTGGCTGAACGAGCTTCTGGACTGGCTCGGGCAGCCGCCGCGCGATGATCGCCAGGTACGCGCCGATCTTCAGCAGTGGGTGCCCGAATACCGCAACGACTCGGCGGCTCCGGGAGGCGAGCCAAGGCGCTCGGCGCAGGCATGACGTTCTCCGCCGGAGAAATGTGGCGGCAGTGAACTTGCCAGCATTGAATCGGGGAGCGTTGGCGACGGCCGTCTGGGCGATCGTGCTGATCGGATTTTCGCTGCCTATCTCCACGGCTCTGGACAACATCCTGCTGGGAGTCGTTTTGATCGCCTTCCTGCTCGCCGGGCATTTTCGGGAGAGGTTGCGCGTGCTGCTGCGCAATCCGGCAGTGATTGCGCTGGCGGGGTTGTTCGTGCTGATTGCCGGCGCCACGCTGTACGGAGACGCCCCTGTGGCGACCCGGCTCAAATTCCTGTTGAAGTACTCGGACCTGTTGCTGGTGATCCTGCTGATACCGTTGTTCGTCTGCGAACGCACGCGCCGGCACGCGCTGGTTGCGTTCGGCGCGGCGATGGTGGTGACGCTCTTGCTATCTCTGCTATTGTCGTTGGGTCTGCTTCCGCCGATGAAATGGCTGCGTGGCAACCCGGACAATGCCGTCGTGTTCAGGCTGCAGATCACCCATAACCTGCTGATGTCGTTCGCGGCATTCCTGTTCGCCACGGCGGCTTTGCGCGAAACGGTCAGATGGAAACGCTGGTCACTGCATGTGCTGGTGTTTCTGGCATTGGTGGATGTGCTGTTTCTTGTGCAAGGCAGAACCGGTCAGGTGGTCCTGCTGGCGCTGATGGTTTATTTCTTCTCACGCCATTTCGGCTGGCGCGGCTTTGTCGCCGGCGTGCTGGTCGGCGCACTGGCGGTTGTCGCCGCCTGGTACCTGTCATCTAATTTCCGCGATCGCGTCGTGTTGGGGACGGCGGAATATGAGCATTCGAAGACGGAATCCGCGGCGGATTCGGCGTCCTCGGTCGGGCTGCGCATGGAGTGGTACCGCAATACGTTGCGCATGATTGGGCAGCGCCCTCTTTTCGGCGCGGGCACCGGCGGATTTCCGGACGCCTATGCCGCATTCGTGTCCGATCCGGCCGCGCACCGGCCGACGCAGCCGCACAACCAGTATCTGATGACAGCAGCCGAGATGGGCATCGTCGGTCTTGCCGCGTTGCTGGCCGTATTCATCTGGCTGTGGCGATCTGCCGTGCGCATTCCGGACTTGTTGCGACGGGAGCTCGCGCGCGGTCTGGTACTGACGTTCGTGATCGGCTGCCTGTTCAATTCGCTGCTGATCGATCACACCGAGGGATTGTTCTTCGTCTGGATGGCGGCGCTTGCTTTCAGTGGCGTGACGCGCCGGCAACCGGGTGGCGCGCCCTGAGTGCGCTTACTTCCCCGCTCCCGGTTGCTTGTCCCCTTCGCGATTCCCGGTCTGCACGGCCTGACACGCGGCACCGCGGCAAATGAGATAAAGATCGTTTCCGCCCAGCCGGTATTGCCCGGCTATCTGCCCGAGGGCGGGGTCGGGCTGGTAGGCGATGACGAACCCCGAATCCCACTGCGCCGGCGGAAAGGTGATCGGCGGCTGTGGTAGCCGCCGGAGATCGAGATACGCCTTCACGCTGAGGCCGCTCGCGCTCACGTTAGTGCTGTAGAGCGGCTGGCCTGCGGTGCGCTCGGAAATCGAGCGCGCGGCCAGCGCATAGTTTTCGCCGCGATAAATCTTCTGATAATAGGGAAACAGCACGAAGACAAAGGCGAGCTTCAGCGCGAGCAGCCCATAGAACCAGCGCAGCGTCACGGCCAGCGATGCGGGTCTGGCGCGCCAGATGATGTGCGCGAAGATCAGCGCGGCCAGCGGATAGAGCGGAACCAGATACCGGGAAGAACTCTGCGGCGCAATCCAATAGGGCAGGAAATTCAGTCCCGCGATGGCGACGGCAGTGCGGAAGGCGGGTGACGCCGGGTCCGCGCTGCGCCGACGCTGCCACGCGTAGTAAGCGGCAAGCAACGTCGCCGGAGCCAGCTTGACAAAAGCTTCCGTGGGATAGGCGATGAGCTTCACCAGGTAGTCCAGCATGCCGCCGGGCGACATTTTTTCGACTATTTCCCTGAACATGCGCAAGCCCTGCCCCTCGTTGGCCGGCAGCATTCCGAGCCAGATCGCCGCGGCTGCGGCTCCAGCCGCATGAATCGCCAGCGATGCAGGGCTCAACAGAAAGCGGCGGCTGTCCCTTGCCAGCAGCAACACGAAGGCAGTGGCGCCATAGAACACATAGGCGCTAAACGCTTTGGCGAGAAATGCGACGATCAGCGCGGCAATCGCCAGCGCCAGCACCGTCAGCCTGCGTTCGCGGCTGGCGACCCAGAGGCACGCCATCG
Organism: Betaproteobacteria bacterium; assembly: GCA_031414075.1. GTDB lineage: Bacteria > Pseudomonadota > Gammaproteobacteria > Burkholderiales > JACQAP01 > JACQAP01. Next base: position 3,172 of record JANOGH010000142.1, read on the forward strand.
AGGAAAATGCGAAGAATCCGAACAAGGGGTCGACATAGGCGAGCCAACCGCGATAGAGCACGACGTCGGCAGCCATCATATAGACCACCGCCGCCAGAGCGGCCAACTCGCGGTCGCCGAAAACGCGGCGCGCCAGCCAGGCCAGTACCAGTCCGGAGGAGACGGTGGCGACAATCGTCACCGTCCTCGCCACCGCCAGCACATGCTCCCAGCCTGCCAGACTGCACACCGCGATGATGATCCAGTTGAACAGCGGGTTGTGCTGCAGGTTTTCGCCGAACAGGATCTGTTGTATCCACTCGCCGCGGAAC
>JANOGH010000143.1:0-7967 GCA_031414075.1 Betaproteobacteria bacterium
AACGAGCGCAGCAGGAAGACGATAAGGATCACCGGGAACAACCCGGCCGTCCAGTCCAGCCACCAGGGCTGCGCCAGCAGCTTGTGCTTGGCCTCGGCCACGTTGCCGTCGACCTTGTCGATGCCCATCTTGGCCAGCCCGGCGCGGCGCGTCCTGTCCTGGGTTTCCAGCGCGGCAGCAGCGGCTTCGCGCGCCGGCTTGAAGCGAAAACGCTCGGCCAGCCAATAGGCAAAGGTGAACAGCGTCAATGTGAACAGCAGCAAGGCGAAGTTGCCGGTCCAGTAGCCCAGGAACCAGCCGCCCAGGTAAAACACCAGGGCGCCGTACAACGCGGCGGTCAGCGTACTCATCAATCGTCGACCCGGAGAATGGCCAGAAAGGCTTCCTGCGGCACCTCGACGGTGCCGATCTGCTTCATGCGCTTCTTGCCGGCCTTCTGCTTCTCCAGCAGCTTTCTTTTGCGGGAAATATCGCCGCCGTAGCATTTCGCCAGCACGTTCTTGCGCAGCGCCTTGACGGATTCGCGCGCGATGATATGCGCGCCGATGGCCGCCTGCACGGCCACGTCGAACATCTGGCGCGGAATCAATTCACGCATGCGCGAGGCAAGCTCCCGGCCGCGATACTGACTGTTGGCGCGATGCACGATCAGCGATAACGCGTCAACGCGCTCGCCGTTGATGAGAATATCCAGCTTGACCAGATCGGCCGCGCGAAACTCCTTGAAATCGTAGTCGAGCGACGCATAGCCGCGGCTGACGGATTTCAATTTGTCGAAAAAATCCATTACGACTTCGTTCAGCGGCAGCTCATAGGTGAGCATGACCTGGCGGCCCATGTACTGCATGTTGCGCTGGGCGCCGCGCTTGTTGTTGCACAGGGTCATGACCGGCCCGACGTAATCCTGCGGCATCAGGATGGTTGCCGTGATGATCGGCTCGCGGATTTCCTCGATCTTCGAGGGATCGGGCATTTTCGAAGGATTTTCGATTTCCACTACGGACCCGTCGCGCATCTGGATCTGGTACACCACTGTCGGCGCCGTGGTGATGAGGGCCATGTCGTATTCGCGCTCCAGGCGTTCCTGCACGATATCCATGTGCAACAGGCCGAGGAAACCGCAGCGGAAGCCGAAGCCAAGCGCCTGCGAGGTTTCCGGTTCGTAACGCAGCGACGAATCGTTGAGATGCAGCTTCTCGAGGGCATCGCGCAAGGCCTCGTACTCGTTGGACTCCACCGGATACAGTCCGGCGAAAACCTGCGGCTTGATTTCCTTGAATCCGGGCAGAGGCTCGAGTGCCGGCTTGTCGGCCAGCGTGACCGTGTCGCCGACCTGGGCGGCCTTGAGTTCCTTGATCCCGGCGATGATGAAACCCACTTCTCCGGCAAGCAGTTCAGTGCGCGCCTGCGATTTCGGGGTGAACACGCCCACCTGCTCGCACAAATAATTCGCCTTGCTGGACATCAGCAGAATCCGGTCCTTGGGGCGCAAGGCCCCATCCACCACGCGCACCAGCATCACCACGCCGACGTAATTGTCGAACCAGGAGTCGATGATCAGAGCCTTGAGCGGGCCATCGGGATTGCCCCGCGGCGCCGGGATGCGCGCAATGGCCGCCTCGAGGACGTCCTCCACCCCTGCGCCGGTCTTGGCGCTGACGCGCACCGCATCGTCGGCAACGATGCCGATGATGTCCTCAATTTCAGCTATGACACGCTCCGCATCCGCCGACGGCAGATCGATCTTGTTGATTACCGGCACGACCTCGACACCTTGCTCGATGGCGGTATAACAATTGGCGACAGTCTGCGCTTCCACGCCCTGAGAGGCGTCCACCACCAGCAGCGCGCCTTCGCAGGCCGCCAGCGATCGGCTCACTTCATAGGAAAAATCGACGTGCCCCGGCGTATCGATCAGGTTCAACTGGTAGAACTGGCCGTCGCGCGCCTTGTATCGCAACGCCGCGGTCTGCGCCTTGATGGTAATTCCGCGCTCGCGCTCGAGGTCCATGGAGTCGAGCACCTGTTCTTCCATCTCGCGATCGGAAAGGCCGCCGCAAAGCTGGATGAAACGGTCCGCAAGCGTGGATTTGCCGTGATCTATGTGGGCAATGATGGAAAAATTGCGGATATGCTGCATCAGAAAAAAGGGCACGAACGTGCCCTTTCAGGTGGATTCCAAAGCCGGAAATTGTAGCGGATTTTCCCCTGCCATGAGCGCCTTTCGCATTTGGCGGGCAGGCTACCCTGCCCGCCCGGGCTCAGTTGCCGTCCAGTCGCAGCGGCATGTAAAGCGCGCTCTCGCCGCGCCTGATCAGCAACGCCACGCTGCGCGCTTTCTCGAACTGGCCCAGCAACTGATTAAGCTGCTCGACCGCCTTCACGTCCTGGTTGTTGATCGCCATGAGGACGTCGCCGCGGCGAATGCCGGCCTTGGCCGCAGCGCCTTGCGCATCTTCGACCAGCAGCCCGCCGCTCACCCCCAGTTCCTTGCGTTGATCCACCGTCAGTTCGCTCAGCGTCAGGCCGAGTCGCGCGACGACATTGCCCGGTTTGGACTCCTTGCGTCCGGCGCGTTGCGCGACCTTCTCTTCCGGCATTTCGCCCACGGTAATGGCCACGTCGCGAGAGGCGCCTTTACGCCAGATCTGCGCACTGACTTTCGAGCCCGGCCGGCTTTGCGCCACGATGCGCGGCAGATCGACCGACGAGGCGACGGTCTTGCCGTCGAATTTCAGGATGACATCCGACGCCTCGATGCCGGCTTTCTCGGCCGGTCCGCCCTTCTCCACCGAATTGACCAGGGCTCCCGAAGCCCTGGGCAGCCCGAATGATTCCGCCAGCTCCTTGGTGACTTCCTGGATGACGACGCCGATGCGGCCGCGGCTGACGCGTCCGACCGTCCTGAGTTGATTGGAAACATCCATCGCCACGTCGATCGGTATGGCGAAGGACAACCCCATGAAGCCGCCCGTGCGGCTGTAGATCTGGGAATTGATGCCGACCACTTCGCCTTTGATATTGAACAGAGGTCCACCGGAATTGCCCGGGTTGACAGCGGCATCGGTCTGAATGAAAGGGACATAATTTTCCTGCGGCAGCGAGCGGCCTTTCGCGCTCACGATGCCGGCCGTGACCGTGCTTTCGAAGCCGAAGGGAGAGCCGATCGCCAGCACCCACTCTCCCACCCGGAGTTTTTCCGGATCGCCTATTTTCACCGCCTGCAGACCGGTTGCTTCGATCTTGATGACTGCCACATCGGTGCGTCTGTCGGCACCAATGACTTTGGCCTTGAACTCGCGTTTATCGCTGAGCTTCACCGTGACTTCGTCGGCCATATCCACAACATGGGCATTGGTCAGTATGTAACCGTCGGCGCTGACAATGAAGCCGGAACCAAGCGAGCGTGTCTCGTAGTCGCGTTGCTGGGGTGGTCCGAAGCGTCGGAAAAAATCATTGAACGGATCGTCCTCGGGAACTGGCGACTGTGCCCCGCCGCCTTGGGCCGTCGAAGTCGTGCTGACATTGACCACCGCGGGTCCCTGCTTCTCGACCAGATCGGTGAAATCCGGCAGGCCCTGAACCTGGGCCCAACCCAGCAGCGGCACCCATAGCAACACGGACCAACACAGTCTTCTGAACATCAGGGGCTCCCTCCGGTCATGAAACATTACCCAGGCAATGATGCGGTAAAACGACGGCGCCGAAAACTACTTGCCCCGTGGCGAGACGGAGTTGGCTATCTGCATGACGGTCGTGGCGGGCGCTTCGCCGAGCACGGTCACGACCTGGTTATTAATGGTTCTGGTATAGATATTGATGGCGCCCCGTTGGGACAGCCCTTCATTGATGCGGTTTCGGGTCGCCGCCGGTTCGATGAAAATCGATACCGCGGCCAGGCCATCGGAGTAGACCATGTGCGTGACCAGCACCGAGTTGCCCTGCTTGGAACGCCGCATTTCCAGGATCTTGCGGAAGCCTGCCGGGAAATTTTTTACCGTCCAGCCGGACTCTACTTCGCTGATCGTGTTGTTGGCGAAACGGTCGAGCCGCCATTCCGGGAGGCGTATGTTGAACGACGGCTGCACCATCTCCCGTGTAACGCCGGCGCCGATGACGACTTGCGTGAAACTGAATTGCTCGACGACGTTGTGGCGCTCGCTCATCATGCGCGCCTTCAGCAGCAAACCGGAGCTGATGTCGGCCCAGAATTTGTGGCCATAACGCATGCCGTCCCTGGGTTCGAGGATCAGAGCCTGCGCGTCGAAGCCACTGATGCGCTCTGACTCTCCCATTCGAATTTCATAGTACTCGGTCAAGGAGGACAATTGCTCCGGCAGCAACGCCGGGAAAGTCCGGCGCGCAACACGCTTGTCGCTGCGGACAATCTTCGCATCGGGGTAATAACACAGAACTTCGTCGTTGTTGCGAATGACTTCGCGGCGCGGACCATCCAGGGTTTCCAGCTTTTCGTATTCGTTGCCGCCGTCGACGAAGTGGGCGATGCGGGAGGTTTCGACCCGGTCGCCGTGCTGATAGACGAAGGTACCGGCGTAATTCAGCTCACGCGCCGCGTCGGCAATTTTCTGCAACAGCGCGAGCGCTTCGGATTGCTGCATCGGATCGGCGGCGACGACCCCTCCCGACAGGCCGAGCGCGAACAGCGCCGGCAACCAAAACGCCTGACGCATCATGATCAGCGTTTTTCTTCCATGCCTTGTCCGGAAACCGTGCGCACATACGAAGCCACGCCCTGCATCGTCGTGCTGGGCGAGAATTGCTGGTGCGCCAGAAGATAGTCACTGACCTCGCCGCTCGCCGGATTGACGGCAAGCTGGGTCTGTGCGGCCAGCGGAGCCGGTGCCTTGAGGGCCAGGTTTTCCTTCTGCGGGGCAAAGGGATTGTTGAACAGCGCCAGCCAGGCGACCAACGCGACACCGCCCAGCGAAGCAGCGACCGGCAGGGCGAACCGGCGAGCGCTGGTTTGCAGCGGTGTTCGGCTGTGCGGAGCCAGGATAGTCGGCTCTTCCGCCAGCCTGGCGCTCAGTTTCGTGTTGAAATCCGGCGAAAGTCCGATCTTTTCGCCGCGCAGGGTATCGCCGATAACGTGGTAGGTGTCCCAGACCGCCCGGAGCCGGGGGTCTTCCTTCATGCGCCTGACCTGACCGGTGACTTCAGACGCCTCTATTTCGCCATCCATGAATGCAGAAATTCGTTCCATGCCTACCACCTCTTGTCCTTGCTGGTATCCAACAACGGCCGCAGCCTCTCCGCAATGGCTTCCCGTGCCCGGAAAATGCGCGACCTGACCGTTCCGATCGGGCAATTCATCACGCTCGCAATATCCTCGTAACTCATGCCCTCTATTTCCCGCAGGGTAATTGCCGTGCGTAATTCCTCAGGCAACTGTTCCAGCGTCTGGTTCACTGTGGTCGCAATTTGCTTGGTCATCAGCTCCGCTTCAGGCGTATTCAGATCGCGGAGCTGATCCGCGTCCTCGAAATTCTCCGCCTCTTCGCTATCGAACTGCGTGGTGGTCGGGGCACGGCGCCCCATCGCCACCAGATAATTCTTGGCGGTGTTGATCCCAATTCTGTACAGCCAGGTATAAAAGGCACTGTCTCCGCGGAACGAAGGCAACGCCCTGTAAGCCTTGATGAATGCTTCCTGGGCAACGTCCTCCACCTCGGCAGGATCGCGGATAAACCGGGAAAGCAGACGTCCAAGCTTGCGCTGGTACTTCGCAACGAGCAACTCGAAGGCGTGCTTGTCTCCGCGTTGCGCCCGCTCGACCAGCGCCTGGTCAACTTCACGGTCGCCCATCTAGCCAAATTTCCCGAATAGGATGAATATTGATCGCAGTAAGTCGCAAAAGGCGCGTAAGTATACCTGCAGAGACCTATCCGGGAAACGCGAGTGCGATGCGCCAATCTAGAGACAAAGGCGCCAAGCATTAGTTCACCCGCCCCAAATGCGCCCAGGATTACGATTTGCGGAGCCGCGCGACACGGTCTTAAAAGGGCCCTGAGGCGGGCGCATCCGGCCGGACGCGATTGCGGAGCCATACCCTGAGGCGCCTGCGGTCTTCGGCCGGCGCACTGTCCGGCATCAGGATCGCCGACCGCCGCCTGCCCCGCCCTTCCGGAATGACGTTGATGACGATCAATAGCGGCGCGACGAAGCTCGAGCCTTCTATGTGTCCGGCCAGCGTTTGTCCATTTTTCAAAATGAACTTGCAGCGTGCGCCGTCTTGCAGAAGAAGTTCGGTCACGGCATAGCCGGATCGCTGTAAGGCATCCCGGCGAACATGAAAAACAAGACTACCGGCAAGAGCAGCGCCGGCCAGCGCGGGCATCCACCAGCCCGGCAAAAACAGCACGGCGCAGGCTATCGCCGTGCCGTGCGCAAGCAGGAGCGCGCCGGCCAGCAGCGGCGAAGCGCTTATCCGGAGGTGCAAAGACGACGCGCGCATGGGGTTGGCCGACTTATAATCGGTGACAAAGGATTGGGAACGTCATGGGCGATCTGATCGACTGGAACCACATTGTCAACCTCGGCGCCGCGGCACGCGCGCACTTCGGCGATCCGCAGCGCGAATTCGACGCCGCGCGCTCGGCTGCCGCAGTCACCCCTGTTACGCATTTTGACCTGTTGCGATTTCATGGCAGCGAGGTCAAGGCCTTTCTGCAGGGACAACTGACCTGCGACCTTGACCAGGTGACGCCGGATCAGGCGCAGTTCGGCGGCTACTGCACGCCCAAAGGACGGCTCCTGGCCAACTTCATGCTCTGGTCGGACGCGCAAGGTTACCTGATGCAGCTGCCGGCCGACGTTTCCGCCTCCGTGGCGGAGCGGTTACGCAAGTTCGTATTGCGTTCCAACGTAAGAATCGAGCGCGAAAGCGGTCTGCGCGCGCTGGGCCTGGCCGGCCCGGCTGCGTCTGCCCTGGTGCAGCAGGAACTGGGAGCGCCGCCACAGCGCCGGCTTGCCATAGCCGTCCATGCGCGGGCGTCCGTGGTGCGACTGCCCGGTGAGAGCTTCCTGGTGCTCGCCGCTCCGACCGCAATGACCGCACTCTGGGAGGCTCTGGCAAAACATGCGGTTCCCGCTGGCGCAGAGTGCTGGAACTGGGTGCAGATCCAGGCCGGCGTGCCGTGGATCACGGCGCCAACCCAGGATCAGTTCCTGCCACAGATGATCGGCCTGGACGCGATTGGCGGCGTGAGTTTCGGCAAAGGCTGCTACACCGGCCAGGAAATCGTTGCGCGTACTCATTTTCTCGGCGAAGTGAAACGCAAGCTGCACGGCGGCCGCACGCGCGGCGGCGTTCGTGCCGGTGATGCCCTCCTGAGCACCGCCGGGCGGTGCGGGACCGTGCTGAATGCGGCGTCGATTCCCGGCGACGGATGGGTTCTGCTCGCCGTGGTATCGGAGCAAGCCACTGCCCAGGCGGTGCAGATCGCCAGCGGCGAGAGCGTCGATTTGTCGGCGCCGCCGGGGGTGGCTGTTCCGGGCTGAAGCGGTTGTCGCTCTCTTATTTCATCTACTATCGCGTCGCGCAACCGGCACAGGCGCGGACCCTGGTACGGGACATCCAATCGGCATTGAAAAACCGAACGGGCATCAATGGCCGCTTGCTCAGGAAGCGCGATGATCCCTCGACATGGATGGAAATCTACGAAGGCGTGGGGGATATCGATGCCTTCGAGCAATGCCTCGCCGCGGCCGTGCAGGCGACGAATTTTGCAGCCGTCCTGGTCACCGACGGTGTGCGCCATATGGAGTGTTTCGAAGACTCATGTGCCTGATCCTGGTTGCGCATCGCGCCGCTCCGCGTTATCGACTGGTGGTCGCCGCCAACCGCGATGAGTTTTTCCGGCGCCCGACGGCAGCGGCCGATTACTGGTCCGACGTGCCGCACGTTCTGGGCGGGCGCGATCTCGAGCAAGGCGGAACGTGGTTGGGGG
>JANOGH010000144.1:0-6561 GCA_031414075.1 Betaproteobacteria bacterium
CGGGAATTTCTCCAGATCGACGTTCGCGGCGTCCGGAAAGTTCGATAGGTTGATATCGTTGCCGCTACAAGGATAGAGGAAGCAATACTGATTGGGCGCAAAGACCAAATATTCCTTCTTGCCGTACAGCTGCATGAGGAACGCATGGGTGTGCAGGCCGTCGTAGTGCAAAAAGGGAAATTTGGCGCCAGCGCCACCGATATACGCCTCGATGTAGGTCTTCGGAACACGCGAAGGGAACAACCGGCTCTCGAGAAAATTAGGCCGCGTGCAATCCGGCATGGGTGAAATATCGGCCGACAACTCGGGCGGCCAGTTCGCCATGAGCTGGTTGCGCAGGTAGGGGGCAGGATTCTCGGGCGACGACAGCATAATCCGGTCGATCAGTTTGCCGAGTTTCCAGGCCTTTTCGTCGATTCTTACATCGAGCGATCCGTGGTGGTCACGAAAGAACTCCGGAGTCCACTTGCCAAGAGCCGGCCAATGATCGATCGCCCCTTGTACGATTACCGGCTTGAGCGCATACAAATAGTTACGGATGTAGGCGTGATGATCAATTCTATTCCACTGTATACGATCTATGCCGTCTGCGTGAATGATCGGTCCGCTGATACGCCCCATGCCCCTAGCCACAACTGGAGTTGCTATTGAGGTATTAATGGAGTGATTTCCTTCGCGACGCAAGGCCAGAGAATCGTGATCACAGGCAGCCTTCTCCGCATTCGAGTTGTAGTCTGGCCCTCAACAAAAGGTTGTCGGCTGGGTATCCCGACCGCGGTCGAACAACGACAGTAGCAGGGCAAGCTGTTTAAGCCTTGGCATGGATTAATCTTTTGCATTCAATTAAGAGCATAAATAATTAAAAATAAACACGTTTTATGTTATAAATACTACCGAACTCGTCGTGCGGCGTCAACTCTTGTCTATCAACGCACGGAACTTGAACGTCCGTTTCGTGATATCGCCCTTTGGATCTTTGAATATCGACCTGCGCAAATGCGGAGCGCATCCAGGCGACGTGTCCGATGCAGTCCAGCATCGAGGCTTCGCGAGCTATAAGAAAGTGTCGACGGACAATCGATGCGTCTCGGCCCGCAGCCATCGGCGCCGCAGTGTCCGAACCGTAATAGCCGGTCCTGCCCACTGGGAGGATTGCTTCCTTTATTGTTGAGTAATTGATTCAGGAAAACATGAATTGGATGGGAATCCCGCGGCATCCCGAACTCCCTGTGCATTCAGATGTGCGGAATATGCCGCTTGTTCTTGTGATCAAGGGTTCGTAAGTCGAAAGAATGCGCTGGACCGATGCCTCGGTACGCTATTTGCTCAGGAGACGAGATGATTCCTGGGTGCTTGGTTCAGCACCCGTAATTTGGCAGACTCCCCTGGCGTAGGCGCTGGCGCCGAACCCAGTGGAGGAGCATATATAATATAATTTCAATGGGTTGCAGTTTATCTCCCGCCGAAGAGACTGACTTGGAGGTAATGATCAGATCAGGCGGGATTTCGACGAACATGTCAATTTACGAACGCGAATCAGCTGCTCGCATGGCGCAGAAGTTCGTGCTGGGCGGGTCAAAGGGAGGCAGGATTACGACAGTACCAGAGGTCGCTGTGGGGAATGTTTTTCCCGCGGACGGAGCGATTGATGTCGTGGTGACTCGACTGGAAGTGGCGGCCGAAGAGGTTCGTGAATCGGCGGCGTTGCTCTCGAACACGGAGCGACATAGAGCGAGTCGTTTTGCCTTCGATCGCGATCGAAACCGTTTCATCGTCGCGCGGGCGCGACTGCGCCATTTGCTCGCGGCGCGGTTGGATGTAGGGCCTGCATCGGTCGAACTGCTATACGGGGCACGCGGCAAACCGGCACTATCGCGACGTTTCGCATCTTCAGGCCTGCGCTTTAACGTCTCCCACTCGAATGATGTCGCCGTGTACGCCTTTTCCGTGGGACGCGAGGTTGGGGTCGACGTCGAAGCCGTCCGCGCGTTGAATGATGCCGACGCAATCGCAGCACGCTTCTTTTCCCATCGCGAGAACACGGCCTACCTCGCCCTCGACCCGAAGGATAAGGCGACCGGATTCTTCAATTGTTGGACGCGCAAGGAAGCCTTTATCAAGGCCATCGGCGACGGGCTCTACTATCCGCTGGATCGCTTCGATGTCTCGCTTGCACCCGGCGAGCCGGTGAAGATTCTTCGTGTGGAGGACAAGCCCGGGAACGACTGCGGCTGGCAACTGGAGGCATTTTGTCCGATTTCCGGCTATGTCGCGGCAGTCGTGACCGAGAGTCTGGAACGGAATGCCGATCCTGCCGATTTCAAAGCAGCTTCAACGATCTCAGGCGCAGCATGACTGGCATAGTCGATACCTACGACTTGTCGCCGACGCAGGCGGGAATGCTTTTCCACTCCCTCAGCGAATCCCATTCCGGAGTCGACATCGAACAGGTGGTTGCCACGCTCCGGGAACCGCTGGAGGAACTGCATTTTCTTCGTGCCTGGCAGCGCACCGTGGAGCGGCATCCGATTCTGCGCAGTCGTTTCCGCTGGGAGGGTGTCCCCCGACCGCTGCAGGAAGTCGCGGATCGGATTGAGATTCCGACGGAGCGGCTCGATTGGCGGCGTCTGGGCGAAGCGGAACGTCGCGCGCGGTTTGAAGCCCTGCTGGACAAGGACCGAATCCAGGGATTCGATCTTGCTCAGGCGCCTCTGATGCGACTGGTGTTCGTACGAATTGGCGAAGGCGAATACTGGGTGCTGTGGACATTTCACCATACGCTTCTTGATGGGCGGTCGTTTCCACTCGTGTTGAGGGAGGTTTTTGCCTTCTACGAGGCGTTCACGCGCGGCGAGGAGGTCGATCTCCCGCTTCCGCCCCCGTATCGGGATCATATAGATTGGCTCGGCACACTCGATCACGAACAAGCCAAACCTTACTGGCAAGGCGTGCTTGCGGGTATTCGCGCCCCTTCCTCGCTGGTCGTCGCACGCGATCGGGATACGGGTAGTATCACCGGGAGCATTCGCGGTGCTCAAGAAATCCGCCTGTCGGCTGCATTCACAACGGCCCTGAGGGAGCGAGCATCTGCGGCGTCCGTGACGCTGAATACGTTGTTACAGGGAGCCTGGGCCCTTCTGCTGCACCGTTACAGTGGCGAGTCGGACGTCGTGTTCGGCGCAACCCGGGCCGGCCGTAGATCGAGCGGCGGCGGAGCTGAATTCATGATCGGCCTGCTCATCAACACTCTGCCCATCCGGGTAAACATCGATCCTGAATCCGAACTCGTGCCCTGGTTGCAGGCCTTGCGCGGACGACAGGTTGCAGTGCGCGATTACGAACATACGCCACTGGTAAAGATCCAAAGCTGGAGCGACTTGCCAAGGGGCATGCCGCTATTCGAGAGCCTTCTGGTGTACGAGAACCAGACGCTCGATGCCCAGCTACGCGCTCAAGGCGGGGCGTGGAGCAAGCGCCGTTTTCAGTATCGTGGCCAAACGAACTATCCGCTGACGGTGATTGCCTATGGCGATGAAGAGCTCCTGTTGCAGCTCGAATACTCTCGGCCGCGATTTGACGACGATGTCATTGCACGTATGTTGGGTCATTTGCAGACTCTGCTCGGAGGGATGGCGGCCTATCCTGAGGCCAGGTTGAAAGACTTGCCGCTGTTGCCTGAAGCTGAGCGGAGGCAGGCGATATCCGGTTGGAACAAGGCGGTTTCCCACGCGAAGGGTGCATGCCTGCACGAGCGTTTCGAGAAACAGGTCGAGCGCACGCCGGAGGCGGTGGCGCTGGTGTATGAGGATCAGCGGCTGAGCTACGCGCAAGTCAATGCGCGTGCCAACCGGCTGGCCCATCGGCTGCGCGAATTGGGTGTGGTGCCGGATCAACTGGTGGGCCTGCGCATGGAGCGCGGCGTCGAGATGGTGATCGGGATACTGGGCATTCTGAAGTCCGGTGGCGCCTATCTGCCGCTCGACCCGGCCTATCCGCGGGAGCGCATTGCCTTCATGCTCGACGATTCGCGGGTGGGCGTCGTGGTCACGCAGGCGAGTCTGGCCGGGGATCTGGAAGGCATTGCCGTCACCCGGGTGCTGCTCGACGAGTCTGTGCTGGGCGCGGAGACGAATCCTGCGCCGGTGGCGACGGCCGATAACCTCGCGTACGTCATCTATACCTCGGGCTCCACGGGCAAGCCCAAGGGCGCCCTGATCACCCACTACAACGTCACTCGGCTGTTCGAGGCGACCGAGGATTGGTATCACTTCGACCGGCACGATGTGTGGTCGCTGTTTCACTCCTACGCCTTCGACTTCTCGGTCTGGGAACTCTGGGGGGCGCTGCTCTATGGCGGCCGGGTCGTGGTCGTGCCCTACTGGGTGAGTCGCTCGCCGGAGGACTTTCGCGAATTGCTGGTGCGCGAACGCGTCACCGTGCTCAACCAGACGCCCTCGGCGTTTCGTCAACTGATCCAGGCCGAACTGGCAGAACCCAAGGCCGATCTTGCCTTGCGCTACGTGATCTTCGGGGGCGAGGCGCTCGAGTTGCAGAGCCTGCGACCGTGGTTCGATCGTTACGGCGATGCGCGTCCGCTGCTGGTCAACATGTACGGCATCACCGAGACCACGGTGCACGTGACCTACCGTGCGATCCGGCTTGCCGATCTGCAATCAGGGCAGGGCAGTGTCATCGGCAATCCCATACCCGACTTGCAGATCTACATCCTCGATCCTGGGGGCGAGCCTGCCCCCATCGGGGTCATGGGGGAGATGTATGTCGGCGGTGCGGGCGTGGGGCGCGGCTATCTGAATCGACCCGAGCTCACGGCGCAGCGCTTCATCGCTGACCGATTCACGGCGCTTGCCGGGGCACGGCTCTACCGCACCGGCGATCTGGCGCGCCGCCTGGGCAATGGCGACATCGAGTACCTCGGGCGCATCGATCACCAGGTGAAGATCCGCGGCTTTCGCATCGAGCTCGGTGAGATCGAGGCCGGCATCGCCCGGCACCCGGCCATCCGCGAAGTCGTGGTCCTTGCCCGCGAGCATGCCCCCGGGGACAAACACCTGGTGGCCTACCTGGTTGCCGAGAATGCGCCGGCCGATCTGCTCGACGAGTTGCGCGCGCTCATCCGTGCCGACATGCCCGAGTACATGGTCCCGACCCATTTCGTCACCCTCGATAAGTTGCCCCTCACCGAAAACGGCAAAGTCGATAGCAAGGCGCTGCCCGATCCCGCGCTCTCGCGGACTGCCGCCGCCCGCGCTTATACCGCGCCGCGAACGCCTGCCGAACAGGCCATTGCACAGATCTGGGGCGCCGTACTGGGCCTCGAGAAGGTCGGCATTCATGATCATTTCTTCGAAGTTGGCGGCGACTCCATCCTCAGCATTCAGGTCATTGCGCGTTGCCGCCAGGCCGGAATACGCATTACGGCAAAGGACCTTTTCAAGCGCCCCACGATTGCACAGCTTGCCGAGACGCTCCCCCAACTCACAGAGGGCGCGCCACAGACGAAATCTGGAATCGCGGTTTCACACGAAATTTTAAGCGGGCCGGTAGCGCTTACCCCGATCGAGCGCTGGTTCATCGACCAGGATATCGTCGATCGCCATCACTGGAACCAGGCGTTCCTGTTCGAACTGCCAGCCGACGTCGATCTCGACCGCCTCGAGCAGGCGTTACATCTCGTGTTGTGCCATCACGATGCCCTAAGGCTGCGTTTCCGGCCTGCTGCGACCGGATGGGTGCAGGAGTACGCGGCGGACAGTTCAGCCCCGGGGCTCACGCGCATCGACCTTGGATCGATTCCAGCGCAACGTCGGGTCGCGGCCATCGCGCAGCATGCCGCAAATGCTCAGGCCAGTCTGAATCTCGCTGAAGGGCCGCTGCTGCGTGCTGTGCATATTGCGATGGGGGCCGGCGAGCGTGGCCGCTTGCTCTTGATTATCCATCACATCGCAGTCGACGGGGTCTCGTGGCGATTGCTCCGCGAGGATCTCGAATCGGCCTATCTCAGTATTCAAGCGGGCCGACAGCAGCCGTTAGCGCCCAAGACAACGTCCTATCAAGCATGGGCCGACCGTCTGTCCGGTTTCGCCAATTCAGAAAAAGTACGCCATTCGTTGTCTTTCTGGACCGAGGAAGCGACCAAGCCGGTCAGTGCTCTGCCGGCAGAGCCCGGCCGTTCCGACAATCTCGAGGGCGAGGCTCGTACCGTCAAGACCCGGCTGTCCGCCGACGAGACGCGAGCGTTGCTGCAGCGGGTGCCGACAGCCTATCGTACGCAGATCAACGACGTGCTGCTGACTGCCCTGGGTCGGGCCCTGCAGCAATGGACTGGAGGGGAAGCGTTTCGCATCGACCTGGAAGGGCACGGGCGCGAAGAGTTGTTCGACGATGTCGATGTCTCGCGCACGGTGGGATGGTTCACGAGCCTGTTCCCGGTACGGTTGCAGGTGCAGCCGGGCATCGACGAAGTCCAGGCGCTGAAGTCAATCAAGGAACAGCTGCGGCGCATTCCGGATCGCGGCCTGAGCTACGGGTTGCTGCGCTACG
>JANOGH010000145.1:0-3063 GCA_031414075.1 Betaproteobacteria bacterium
CCACATCACGACGGTGAGCCCCAGCTATGCTCAGGAGATCCAGAGTGAACCGCTGGGGATGGGGCTGCAGGGCTTGCTTTCCCACCGCAAAGACGTGCTTACCGGAATTCTCAACGGCATAGACGTCGATGCGTGGGATCCGGAATCGGATCCCTACGTCGAGCGCTATTACAATGCGTCGCGATTGGCGGCGAAGCAGGACAACAAGCGTGCGCTGCAACGGCGCATGGGTCTGCGGGACGCGCCGGCGACACCGCTGTTCGGGGCGGTCAGCCGGTTGACGGACCAGAAAGGGCTCGACATGCTCGCCGACATTGCGAACGACCTCGTGTCGCTGCCGGCACAACTGGTTGTCCTCGGCTCCGGTGATCCGGCGTTGCAGCGCCGTTTCCAGGCGCTCGCGCAGCGTCACGCCGGCAAGATCGCCGTGCAGATCGGATTCGACGAAGGCCTGTCTCATCAGATCGAAGCCGGTGCGGACTTGTTCGCGATGCCCTCGCGCTTTGAACCCTGCGGGCTGAACCAGATGTACAGCCAGCGCTACGGGACACCGCCGCTGGTGCACGGCACCGGCGGATTGCGCGATTCGGTGGTCGATTGCTCGCCGGCAACGTTGAAGAATCACACGGCAACCGGATTCGTATTCACGCCGCTCGATGCGGCCACGCTGTTGGAGAACTGCCGCCGGGCCGTCGCAGTTTATGGCGACCAGAGAATCTGGCGGCAATTGCAGAAGAATGGCATGAAGCGGGATTTCAGCTGGGAAGCCCGCGCGCAGCAGTACCTGGACTTGTACCGGGCACTGCCTCTTGGCTAGGAAAGGCCACACTGGGGTAAAATGTTTGTTCCTCGCTGTGTGGCCATTTCCGGGTCGGCGGCGCCAAGAAACAATACTGGATGGAGGATGCCGAAATGATTGGTGATCGCATCGAAGTCAACATGGCCGGCGGACTCGATATTGCCCTGCCACGCATGGTGCATGTGCGCCAGAAGTTCCAGACCAAGAAACTCGACAGCGTCACCAAGACGGTCGTCGAACAGTTCAAGCGCCCCGAAGTGCGGGCCAGGATCAAGCCGGGGATGACCGTCGCGGTCGGATGCGGTTCGCGTGGCATCAACAACATAGCGGAATGCGCCAAGGCCGTGGTCGCGGAGCTCAAGGCGCTCGGCGCCAGGCCTTTCATCTTCCCGGCCATGGGCAGCCACGGTGGCGCAACCGCCGAAGGCCAGCGAGAAGTGCTGGAAGGCTATGGCATCACGGAAAACACTGTTGGTTGCCCGATCAGGTCCGGCATGGACGTCGTGGAACTGGGCAGGCTTGACGACGGCATGCCCGTTTACATGGATAAGCATGCCGCCGAAGCCGACGCGGTCGTCATCATCCCGCGCGTCAAGCCGCATACCAACTTCCGTGCGCCGATCGAATCGGGCATCGTCAAGATGCTGACCATCGGCATGGGCAAGATCATCGGTGCCACCACGCTGCACACCTACGGCATGGACATGTTCGGCGAACTGCTGCCGAAAACGGCGAAGCTCATCCTCGCCAGGAAGAACATCCTGTTCGGCGTCGCCATGGTGGAGAATGCCGCGGACGAAACCGCGATCATCGAGATCGTCCCGTCCGAACAGATATTCGAACGTGAGCCGGTCTTGCTCGCCAAGGCCAAGGAACTGATGCCGCGCCTGCAATTCGACGAAATCGACGTGCTGGTGGTGGAAAAGATCGGCAAGAACATTTCCGGTTCGGGCATGGATCCCAACATCACCGGGCGCAACTGCCGCTTCATCGAATGGAACATGAAACCCTTCGTGAAGAAAATCGCAGTGCTCGGCCTGACGCCGGAAACGCACGGCAACGCCTGCGGCATCGGCGGCGCGGACGTGACGACGATGAAGGTGTACAAGGAACTCGATGTCGCCAAGACTTACGCCAACATCATTACATCGACGTATCTGGACGGCGGCGCGATCCCGATCATCATGAACACCGACGAAGACGCGATCCGTCTCGCCGTCAAGACCGTGGTCAGGGGTCAAGCCGCAGGACACCAGGATCGTGCGCATTGCCACCACCCTCGAGATCATGGACATCCATGTCTCGGAGCCGATGCTGCCGATCATCAAGGCAAACCCGTCGCTGTTCGAAGTCGTCGGCAGCCCCGAGCCGTTCAAGTTCGACGCCAAGGGCAATCTCTACCCGATGCTGGGCAAACACCGGGAGCACGCGGCGGCCTAGTCGTCGCGGCTCTCTGGGTCCTCCGGTATGCACATCCATCTCGACGCGGTCGGAGGCGTGGCAGGCGATATGTTCATCGCCGCCATGCTCGACGCGTTCCCCAATCTGCGCGACGGGATGCTGGCGGCGATTCGCGCTGCGGGCCTGCCAACGGAAGTTCACGTCGGCATTGCCGAGCATCAGGACCACGCCCTGACCGGGTTGCGCTTCCGCGTGATCGAACCGCGCGTGGCCGAACTGACGGTTGCCGCGCACCATCATCCGCATACGCCCTTTGCCGATATCCGCACTCATCTGCAGGCCTGTGCGCTGACTGCGGCGGTACGCTCGCACGCGATTGAACTTTTCAGTGTGCTGGCAGAAGCCGAAGCGAAAGTTCACGGCAAGACCGTCGATACCGTCAGTTTCCACGAACTTGGCGAATGGGATTCGATAGCCGATATCGTCGGCGCGGCGTATCTGATCGATGCCGTAGCGCTGACCGAAACCGGGGCTATGCCCGATGCTGTGGCGGCCACCTGGTCGGTGAGCAGCCTGCCGCTCGGGCGCGGCAGGGTGAAAACTGCGCACGGCATGCTGCCCATTCCCTCCCCCGCCACGGTGCTGTTGCTCGAGGGATTTGAATTTACCGATGACGGCCTGGAGGGTGAACGTGTTACGCCGACGGGCGCTGCGATCTTGCGGCATCTGGGTTGTACTCAGGTCGCGTCGCGCCGCTCCCGCCGGCTGCTGCGCACCGGCATCGGATTCGGCACCCGGACTTTTCCCGGTATCAGCAATGTGCTTCGCGTTCTGGCCTTCGAGGAAGCCCGGCAGAGTCGCGG
>JANOGH010000146.1:0-1544 GCA_031414075.1 Betaproteobacteria bacterium
AATCCTTCAACGTGCTGGTGAAGGAAATCCGCTCGCTCGCAATCGATATCGACCTAGACCGTTATTGATCCGGCAGTAGCCCATCCCCACTGCTAAGGAGTCGTGAATGAAAGCTTTGCTCGATTTGTTCAAGCAAGTCACCCAGGAAGAAGAGTTCGATGCCATCAAGATCGGCCTGGCATCGCCCGAGAAAATCCGTTCCTGGTCCTACGGGGAAGTGAAGAAACCCGAAACCATCAACTACCGGACTTTCAAACCGGAACGCGATGGCCTGTTCTGCGCCAAGATTTTTGGTCCCGTGAAGGACTACGAGTGTCTGTGCGGAAAGTACAAGCGCCTCAAGCATCGCGGCGTCATCTGCGAGAAGTGCGGCGTGGAAGTTACGCTGTCCAAGGTGCGTCGCGAGCGCATGGGCCATATCGAACTGGCCTCGCCGGTGGCACACATCTGGTTCCTGAAGAGCCTGCCGAGCCGGCTCGGCATGGTGCTCGACATGACGTTGCGAGACATCGAGCGCGTGCTTTATTTCGAAGCTTTCGTGGTGACCAATCCGGGCATGACGCCGATGAAGCGCGGCGACCTGCTCTCCGAAGATTCCTATATCGAGAAGGTTGAGGAATTCGGTGACGAGTTCCAGGCGGCCATGGGCGCCGAGGGTGTGCGCGCGTTGCTGCGTCACCTCGATCTCAATAAGGAGATCGACACGCTGCGCAAGGATCTGGAAGCGACGGATTCCGAAACCAAGATCAAGAAAATCGCCAAGCGGCTGAAGGTGATGGAAGGCTTCCAGAAGTCCGGCATCAAGGCCGACTGGATGGTGATGGAAGTGCTGCCGGTGCTGCCGCCGGAACTGCGCCCGCTGGTGCCGCTCGACGGTGGGCGCTTTGCGACTTCCGATCTGAACGATCTGTATCGCCGGGTGATCAACCGCAATAACCGGCTCAAGCGCCTGCTGGAACTCAAGGCCCCGGAAATCATCGTTCGCAACGAAAAGCGCATGCTGCAGGAGGCTGTCGACTCGCTGCTGGATAACGGTCGTCGCGGCAAGGCGATGACCGGCGCGAACAAGCGTCCGCTGAAATCGCTCGCCGACATGATCAAGGGCAAGGGCGGCCGTTTCCGCCAGAACCTGCTCGGCAAGCGCGTCGACTATTCCGGCCGTTCGGTGATCGTGGTCGGTCCCCAACTCAAGCTGCATCAGTGCGGTTTGCCGAAGAAAATGGCGCTGGAGTTGTTCAAGCCCTTCATCTTCCACAAGCTCGAGATCATGGGCATAGCCGGCACCATCAAGGCAGCCAAGCGCGAGGTCGATAACGAGAACACGGTGGTCTGGGACATCCTGGAAGAGGTCATTCGCGAACATCCGGTGATGCTGAACCGCGCCCCGACGCTGCACCGCCTGGGCATTCAGGCCTTCGAGCCGGTGCTGATCGAAGGCAAGGCGATCCAGTTGCATCCCCTGGTGTGCGCGGCGTACAACGCCGACTTCGACGGCGATCAATTTGCTGTGCACATCCAGCTGTCCCTGGAGGCGCAGTTGGAAG
>JANOGH010000147.1:0-5215 GCA_031414075.1 Betaproteobacteria bacterium
CGGTGCGCACCTTCGACGGGACGGTCGAGCGGGCGCGGGCGCCGCAGTCGGTCACGGTCGTGCTCGAGGACCAGCTCGACATCTCGCGTGGCGAGGTGCTGACGGCAACCGGAACGTTGCCGTCCGTAGCGCGCGAGTTCGAGGCGATGCTGTGCTGGCTGGCGACCGAACCCTTCAATCGCAGCCGGCGCTACCTGATCAAGCAGGGCACCCGGGTGGTCACGGCGTTACTCGGGGCCCCGCAATACCGGATGAACGTCAACACGCTTGCGCAGGAACCGGCGGACACGTTCGCGCTGAACGATATCGGCCGTATTTCGGTCAAGACCGCGCAGCCCGTCGCGTTCGAACCTTATCGCCGGAATCGCGCGGCCGGCAGCTTCATCGTCATCGATGAGATTAGCAACAATACGGTTGCCGCCGGACTCATCGCATAAGTCGGGCATTTCGCCACACAGGAACGCAACATGACCGACGTGAAGGGCAAGGTCTATCTCATCGGTGCAGGGCCAGGCGCTGCCGACCTGATCACCGTGCGGGGCGCCGAGTTATTGAAGCGTGCCGATATCGTCTTTCATGATGCGCTGGTGCAACCTGAGATGCTCGCACTGGCTGCCCGCGCCAAACAGGTGGCCGTGGGCAAGCGTTGCAGTCGCATCTCGACCGACCAGCGCTTCATCAATCGCAATCTCATCGAAGCCGCCGCTAAGTACAGCATCGTGGTCAGGCTCAAGGGTGGCGATCCGACGCTGTTTGGCAGGGCGCACGAAGAGATCGAGGCGTTGCAGTCTGCCGGCGTGGCCGTTGAGATCGTGCCTGGGGTTACGGCGGCGCTGGCCGCCAGCGCGGAACTGGGAGTGTCGCTGACCCAACGTGGTGTCAGTCGCAGCGTAGTTTTCGCCACCCCACGCATCGGCGATGGCGAGGACGTCAGCGACTGGGCCCCGGCGGTCACCCAGGCCGATACCGCGGTGCTGTATATGGCGGCCGGTCAGGCGGCCGCAGTTGCCGGGATATTGGAGGCACAGGGCATGCCGATATCGACCCCCGTCGTCCTGGTCGAGAACGCGTCGCTGCCAGGTTCCCGGCAAATCGGTTGCACGCTGCGCGGACTCAGAAACGGTGCCGCGCAGGAACTGGCCGGTCCGGCATTGCTGCTGCTAGGAGAAGTTTTCCGCAAGCGTGCGCACGCCCTGATCGCACAGGAGCTGATGGCTGGCGATACACCACTGCAGTCGACTTCTCCTTTGCGTTAAACCTAAGCCGCCCAAGCCGGAACCAAACTTAACCTGATATAGCAGACCATTGAGCGCGAATCCAGCTACTGCCATCCTTCTGTTTGCCCACGGCGCCCGCGACCCGTCATGGGCGGAGCCGTTCCGCCGCATCGTGGCGCGGCTGCGCGGCCAGCAGCAGGGTGCGCGTGTGGAACTGGCGTTTCTGGAAATGATGCAGCCGTCCCTCGCTTCGGCCGTTGCCGGCTTGGCCGCCGAGGGCATCGGGCAGATCACTGTCGTCCCGTTGTTCCTCGCCCAGGGCGGGCATTTAAAGGAAGACCTGCCAAGGTTGCTCGACGACATCCGCAGGCATCACCCGGCGCTGCGGATCGACCTAGCGACCGCAATCGGCGACTCGGAAGACCTCACCAACGCCATTGCCGACTGGGCCTTCGACCAGCATTTGTCCCGCTCCCGCTGATCCGGTTTGGGTCACGATCGTCTGGAACCGTGCTCCGGCGAGCCGAAAGCCGCTAGAATTCAGCCTTTTGGCTGGACAGACATGCGAGTTTTTCGGGGCATCCCGGCGCGGGCGGACGTCCCGATCGCGCTGACGATAGGCAATTTCGACGGTGTTCACCTCGGGCACCGCGCAATGCTTGCCCGCCTGACCGAAGTGGCGCGCCGGCTCGGGCTGCCGATTGCGGTGATGACTTTCGAGCCCCAGCCTCAGGAGTTTTTCGCGCCCGATCAGGCGCCGGCGCGCCTGACCTCGCTGCACGAAAAGCTGGAAATCCTGCGTGATTGCGGTGTGGACCGGGTTTACGTCTGCCGCTTCGACTACGCGTTCGCGCAACTGGCTGCAAATGAATTTGTTTCCCGGATCTTGCACGACGGCCTGGCGGTGCGCTGGCTGCTGGTCGGTGATGATTTCCGTTTTGGCGCGCGACGCTCCGGTGATTTTGCGCTGCTCAAGGCGCTGGCCTCGCCGTCCGGATTCGAGGTCGAGGCGATGACCAGCGTGATCGCCGTCGACGAGCGGGTATCCAGCACGGCGATCCGCGCCCGCCTGGAGCAGGGCGATCTCGCTGGCGCCCAGCAACTGCTCGGGCGGCTTTATTCGATTACCGGCAGGGTCGTCGGCGGCGACAAACTCGGCGTAAAGCTCGGCTATCCGACTGCCAATGTGCAGTTGCAACGGTCCAAGGCGCCGCTGTCGGGAATCTTTGTCGTTGCAGTCGACGGCCTCGGACCAGAGCCGGTGCCGGGCGTGGCGAGTCTCGGTGTGCGTCCCACGGTCAAGGAATGTGGCCGGCCAACGCTGGAAGTGCATTTGTTCGACTTCGACGAACGCATTTACGGGCGGCGCATCGGCGTGCGTTTTCTGCAGAAGCTGCGTGACGAGCGGAAGTTCGCCGGCATCGATGCGCTGGTCGCGCAGATGGACTTGGACGCTGCCGCTGCGCGGGAATACTTCTTAACCGCAAAGGCGCAAAGGCGCAAAGGAAACGCAAAGGAAGGCAATTGATGGATTCCGATGACCTTGACCGACTTAGCAAAGAAGTGATCGGCGCGGCCATCGAGGTTCATCGCGTGCTGGGCCCTGGATTGCTGGAATCGGCTTATGAGGAATGTCTGGCCTGGGAACTCGGCTTACGGAAATTTCAGCTTCGGAGACAAATGCCTATCCCGGTTGTGTACAAGGATCTCCGGATAGAGGAAGGCTATAGGGTCGACATGATTGTCAATGAAGGGGTAATCCTGGAGTTGAAGTGCGTAGATGCTCTCGATCCCATTCATACTGCCCAGCTTTTGACTTACTTGAAGATGACAGGACTGAAACTTGGAATGCTGCTGAATTTCAGAGTAGATGTTATGCGGCACGGAATAAAGCGCGTCGTGAACAATTTCTGATCGATTTCCTTTGCGTTACCTTTGCGCCTTGGCGCCTTTGCGGTTAAGGGTTTCTTAGAATGGCTGATTACAAAAGTACGCTGAACCTTCCCGACACACGCTTCCCGATGCGTGGGGATCTTGCCAAACGCGAGCCCGGCTGGGTGCGGCAATGGCAGGAAGGAAAACTATACGAGCGCATCCGTGAAATGTCCAAAGGGCGGCCGAAGTTCATTCTTCACGATGGTCCGCCTTACGCCAACGGCGACATCCACATCGGCCACGCAGTGAACAAGATCCTCAAGGACATCGTCGTCAAATCGAAGACGCTGGCCGGCTTTGATGCGCCCTATGTGCCCGGGTGGGATTGCCATGGACTGCCGATCGAGCACCAGATTGAAAAAACCCACGGCAGGAACATTCCGGCGGCACAGTTCCGTAAGCTCTGCCGCGAGTATGCGGCCGAGCAGATCGAACGCCAGAAGGCCGGCTTCATCCGTCTCGGCGTGCTCGGCGACTGGCAGAACCCCTATCGGACCATGGACTTCAAGACCGAAGCGGACATCATCCGCGCGCTGGGCCGGGTCCGCAAATGTGGCTATCTGTACCAGGGCGCCAAGCCCGTGCACTGGTGCATGGATTGCCGCTCCGCGCTGGCAGAGGCCGAGGTGGAGTACGAGGACCGCACCTCCCCGTCAATCGACGTCGCCTTCAGGGTGCACGACAACGCGATTTTGGCCAAAGCCCTGCGGTTTACCCATATCTATGAGCCGGTCTTCGCCGTGATCTGGACCACCACCCCATGGACGCTGCCGGCCAATCAGGCAGTGGCCGTTCATCCCGAGTTCGAATACGTGCTCGTGCGTTTCGCTGCAGGAATTTTCATCCTGGCCAAGGAACTTGCAGACCAGTGCATGGATGGCTACCGGATCGTCGATCGCCAGGTCGTCGCCGAGTTCAAGGGCGCGGACATCGAGAATCTTGTGCTTGAGCATCCGTTCTCCGAGCGCCGGGTTTCGGTGGTACTCGGTGAGCACGTGACGCTGGATGCAGGTACCGGACTGGTACACACCGCGCCTGCACACGGCCTCGACGACTATGTCATCGGATCGCGATACGGACTGCCGGTGGACAACCTGGTTGACGACGACGGCGTCTTCTTTGCCAAGGTGCCGCTGGTCGGCGGATTGCTGGTGTGGAAGGCGAACGACGTCGTCATCAAGGCGCTGGAGGACAAGCAGCGCCTCATCCGCATTGAATCCGTCAGGCACAGCTACCCGCATTGCTGGCGCCACAAGACCCCGATCATCTTTCGCGCCACCCGCCAGTGGTTCATCGGCATGGAAGAGGGCAGCGAACGGACGTTGCGCGAAATCGCCAAGGCCGCGGTGGACGCGACCACGTTCTATCCGTCCGGCGGCCGGGCGCGGCTCGAGGCGAATATCGGCAACCGACCGGATTGGTGCGTGTCACGCCAGCGTAACTGGGGCACGCCCATCGCCTTTTTTGTGCACAAGGAAACCGCCGAACTGCATCCGCGCACCGACGAGTTGCTGGAGCAGGTGGCGCAGCGCGTCGAGAAAGAAGGCATCGAAGGCTGGTTCTCGCTGGAGCCGGCCGAACTGCTCGGCGGCGAGGCTGCAACCTACCGGAAGGTGACCGACACGCTCGATGTCTGGTTTGATTCCGGCACGACCCATGTCGGAGTGCTCGAGCGGCGCACGGAATTGACCAAGCCGGCGGACCTTTATCTGGAAGGCTCGGACCAGCACCGTGGCTGGTTCGATGCTTCGCTGCTCACCGGTTGCGCAATCGATGGACGAGCGCCCTTCAATAGCCTGCTGACCCACGGGTTCGCCGTGGACGGCCACGGGCGCAAGATGTCGAAGTCGCTCGGCAACGTGATCGCGCCGCAGAAGGTGATGGATACGCTGGGCGCGGACATCCTGCGGCTGTGGGTCGCGACAACCGACTACACCGGAGAGCTTGCCATATCGGACGAGATTCTCAAGCGCGTGGTGGAGAGCTACCGACGCATCCGCAACACCCTGCGTTTCCTGCTCGCCAACCTGGACGACTTCGATCCGAAGGCGCATGCGTTGCCG
>JANOGH010000148.1:0-3799 GCA_031414075.1 Betaproteobacteria bacterium
GCGCGCGCCGCATTGAGAATGCGGAAAGGGGCGCACGGCAGGGTGCGTCGATGGCTCACCCGGCCGGTGCTTTGTGCTTGCACGAATATCTGGCATGTGGTACATGTGTCAGAATGAGAAACACGGCACAAGATCGAACTCGCGTGCGACTTCTTGCGGAGCTGCGGGCGCTGGGCACGGCGCCGTTGATGCGGGGCACGCTGGTGAATCGGCTGCGGGTGTGTGGCCGTAAGAACTGCGCGTGTGCGAGTGATCCGGCGCGTCGACATGCGGGGTTGTATCTGTCGGTGCATCTCGACGGGCGGACGCGGTCGATTCATGTGCGACCTGAAGAGGAGGCGCGGATTCGGCGCATGCTCGCGGGCTATGAGCGGTTGTGGTCCGTCATCAATGAGCTGACCGCGTGCGAGGTCGAGGCGCTTGGCGGCGCGGCACGTGGGCGAGCACGGGCGCGAAGCACTGAGCGCAAACCCGCATGAACCCCGGCAGAGCCGGGGGGTCTCCCGCTGACGCTAGATAATCCGTTATTCGGCGATCACCATCGCCTTGGCACGGTCCGCCGCGCTGCGCAATACCTTCGGCTTGCCGATGAACAGCAGCAGCGGCAACGCCGCCAGCGCGATCAGCGCAAACAGCAGGAAGTCGCCGGTGAAACCGATGATCGCGGACTGCTGGCTGATTTCGCGTTCGAGCCGCGCCAGCGCCTGTGTCGAAGCGATACCCCAGCCTTGCGCTGGCTGCGCCTGCAGCGCCTTGTTGAACGGCGAGGCATGCTCCACGAGTTGCGAATGCATGATGCTGCTGGTGCGCACATAGATCGCCAGCGCCCCCGATATGCCGATGCTCGCGCCGATGTTGCGCACCAGGCTGTAGACCGCGGTGGCCTCGTTGCGGCGATGCGGATCCAGGGACTGAAACGCAATGACCTGGATCGGCACCAGGATGATGCCGCCGCCGATGCCCTGCATGAAATTCGTCCACACCAGCGGCCACACGCCGACGTCGGCGGTCCAGGTCGACATCTCCCAGCTTGAGTAGACGAGGCACAGCAACCCGAACGCGATCAGCTTGCGCGGGTCGATGCGCCCGGTCGTGCGGCTGCCGATGAACATCGCCGAGAACAGGCCGACACCGCGCGGCGCCTGCAGCAGGCCGATCGCGTCGATCGAGTAGCCGCGCACCTGGTCGAGAAAGGAAGGCATCAGCACCATCGGCGGCGTGACCACGAAGCCATAGATGAACGCGAATATCAGGCCGAGAAAGAAATTGCGCTGCGTCAGCAGGCGGGGATCGAGGAAGGGCTGCTTCGCCGTCAGGCAATGCACGTTGAACATGTAAAGGCCCAGGACCGCGAGACCGGCTTCGGTGATGATCTCCCAGGATTCGAACCAGTCCTTTTGCCCGCCGCGATCGAGCATCAGTTGCAAGGCGCCGATGCCTATCGTCAGGCTCAGGAATCCAAACCAGTCGAGCGGCCGCCCGGGCTCGCGCTTCGTTTCCGGCAGGAAGGCCGCCGAACCGGCCAATGCAAGCAGACCAAAGGGAACATTGATGTAGAAAATGTAACGCCAGCTCAGGTACTCGGTGACGTAACCGCCGAGCGTGGGCCCGACGAAGGAGCCCATCACCGAGCCCATGCCCCACAGCGCCATGGCCTTGCCCTGCTCTTCCGGCGGATAGGTATCGAGGATGATGGCGTGCGACAGCGGAATCAGGAAGGCCCCGCCCAGCCCCTGCACGATGCGCGCGAAGACTTCCATTGCCAACGAATTGGCGGCCCCGCACGCGACCGAGGCAACCAAAAAAACAGTGACCGCCCACAGGAAGACGCGCTTGCGACCGAAGCGCAGGCTCAACCATCCCGCCGCCGGAATGGCAAGTGCGGAGGCGACGATATAAGAGGTGATGACCCAGGCGATCTGGTCCTGCGTCGCCGAGAACGTGCCCTGCATGTGCGGCAGCGCCACGGCAGCGATGGTCCAGTCGACCGAATACAGGAAACTCGCCAACCCGACCGAGGCGGTAATCAGGGCCGGATGATTGGACGAACCGGCCACGTTACCGGCGGGTGTCTGCGACGGCAGAAGACGGCGCGAGGAAGCGCGGCAGCCAGCCGTTGTCGACCAGTTTCTGCACCATGCGCGGCAGCCCGCGAGCGCGTCCCGTGTCCACTGCCACGGTGACTGTCATGCCGGCGCGAAGCTGCGGTTTTCCGGGTGGCTGCTCGACCTTGATGCGCACCGGCACGCGCTGCACGACCTTCACCCAGTTGCCGGTCGCGTTTTGCGGCGGCAGCACGGCAAACTCGGCACCGGTAGCCGGTGCAATGGCCTCGACCGTCGAAGGCCACTCCTGGTCCGGATAGGCATCCGCCAGCACCGTCGCCATCTGGCCGACCTGCATGTAGGTAAGCTGCGTTTCCTTGTAGTTGGCTTCGATCCAAAGCGGGCCGCTCTCGATCAGACTGAACATCGGCGCCCCTTTCTGCACAAACTCGCCGGCGCGCAATTTCATGTTGCTCACCACGCCGGCGACCGGCGCCTTGATCAGGGCTCGCGACAGATCGAGCATGGCGGCATCGTAGGCCGCACGAGCCTCGGCGTAACGCGGGTGGCGCTCGACCGGCAGATTCGGGTCGCCGGACAATCCAGCGAGCACGCGGTTGCTCTTTTCGCGAATGCTGTCGACCCGGCGCTTGGCCGCTGCGAGGTTGTAGCGGGCCTCGTCGTAGGTATCGCCGCGGGTCATGCCTTTTTCCTTCAGGCGTTCCTGGCGTTCGAGCTGCTTGGCGAGAAAGTCGATATGCTCGCGGCCTTCGGCGGCTTCCTGCAGCGTGGCACGGTATTCCGCACGCAGCGAGTGCACGTCGGTTCGCACCACATCCATCTGGGCACGCGCCCCGGCAACGGCAATCTGAAAGGGCTCGGGATCAAGCCGGAACAGCAACGCGCCGGCCGCGACCGGCTGGTTGTCGCGTGCCAGCACCTCGATGACGCTCCCGTTCACCGATGCGCTGATGGCGACGATGTTCGCCTTGACGTAGGCATTGTCGGTCTCGACCTCCTGCCCGCCGGTCGCATAGAGATAGAGGCCGGTCACAACCGCCACCAGCGGCACGACCACCAGCAGCAGCACGCGCACTGCGCGATGCACCACGATGACGGCCCTGCTGGTGGCGTCGGACATGTCAGCGCTTCTGCTTGCGGGCGCCATTGCCGGCGGCGCCGTTATCCGGCCGCGACAGATTGGCCTTGATGTCAAGCAACGCGTCCACGAACTGCTCTTGCTGCGAGGCCGACAGGCCGGACAGCGCGTCGCGCCGCACTTCCGCCGCGGCCGTGCGCATGGTCTTGATCGCCGGCTCCACTTCGTCGGTCAGGAATACACGCTTGGCGCGGCGATCCCCGGCGTGGCCCTCGCGGCGAATCCAGCCCTTCTGCTCCATGCGGTCGAGCAGCCGTCCCAGCGTTGCCTTCTTCACTTCGAGAATGTCGGCCAGCTCGGACTGGGTCACCCCGTCGTTGCGGAACAAATGGTTCAGCACCCACCACTGCGAGCGCGTCAGTCCGAGCGACTTCACGCGCCGGTCGAAGGTGGTGCGCATCAGGCGGGCGACGTCGTTCAGGATGAAGCCGAAATTGCGTGACAGGTCTTCGCGGAACATGGGTTAAGATTCTACCCTCAAATTGGTCACCTAGCTTACTATATGCCAGGCTATCATCCCAACGCAAAAACCACTCTCACCGCAGAGGACGCGGAGGACGCAGGGGAAAACCTGAAACGAGGGGAGAATTTGTGG
>JANOGH010000149.1:0-5648 GCA_031414075.1 Betaproteobacteria bacterium
CGAGCAGCGACACCAGCCCCATCGAATCGAACCACGATTTGGGGAAGGCGGCGTTCATGTGAGATGCGCCGGCATTGAACCACGGGCCATGCTGATTCGTCGCCAAACGCCATGCACGTTCTTGCGTCGAACCACGCTTCATGAGCAGGCGCGCACGGGTGCGAACCCGCTTCGCTTGCCGCCACAGCACACAGCGCAGCTTGCGCCTGATCCAGCCATCAAGCGTTTCCAGTGCTTGCTTGGTTTCGGTCAGCTTGAAGTACGCTGCCCGGCCGCGCAACAGTGGATTGAGTGCTTCAATGGATTGAGTCAGGCTGCTGCCCCGCGCACCGCGCAGCAGCTCTCGCACACGCTCTCCAGGCCGCTTCAAGCTCGGTGTCGCGATCCGCAGCTTCGGCTTCTGATGCCAGGTGATGCTGTAGCCCAAAAACTTGCGGCGTTTCTTGTTCGGCCCTTCGGTGTCGCCACCTACTATGGCCTCTGCTGACTTCTGGCAATCCATCCCGCAGCCTCTCGACCGCGCTCGCACGAGAAAAAACGGCGGCCCATCGGCCGCCGTTTTCTTGCTGCTTCTTGTCTCAGGCGACAGTAATCTGCTTCGACAGATAGACGTCCTGGATCGCGTTGAGGATCCCGACGCCTTCCTTCATCGGCCGCTGGAAGGCCTTGCGGCCGGAGATCAGGCCCATGCCGCCGGCGCGTTTGTTGATGACCGCGGTGCGCACGGCTTCGGCCAGGTCGTTCTCGCCCGAGGCGCCGCCGGAGTTGATCAGTCCCGCGCGGCCCATGTAGCAGTTGGCGACCTGGTAGCGCGTGAGGTCGATCGGATGATCGGTGGCGAGTTCGGTGTACATGCGCTTGTCGACCTTGCCGTACGGGTTTTCCTTGCTGCTGATGGCGTTGTAGCCGCCGTTATTTTCCGGAAGCTTCTGCTTGATGATGTCCGCCTGGATGGTGACGCCGAGGTGGTTGGCCTGGCCGGTCAGGTCGGCGGAGACGTGGTAATCCTTGTCGCTCTTGAAGGCCGGGTTGCGCAGGTAGCACCACAGCACGGTGGCCAGCCCCATTTCATGCGCGATTTCGAAGCATTTCGAGACTTCGACGATTTGGCGCGCGGACTCCGCCGATCCGAAATAGATGGTGGCGCCGACCGCGACCGCCCCCATGTCGCGCGCCTGCTTGATGCTGGCGAACAGGATCTGGTCGTATTTGTTGGGGTAGGTCAGGAATTCGTTGTGGTTGACCTTGAGCAGGAACGGAATCCGGTGCGCGTATTTGCGCGAGCAGGAACCGAGCACGCCGAGGGTCGAGGCCACGGCGTTGCAGCCGCCCTCCATGGCGAGTTTGACGATGTTTTCCGGATCGAAATAGGCCGGGTTCTTGGCGAACGAGGCGCCTGCGGAGTGCTCGATGCCCTGGTCCACGGGGAGGATGGACAGGTACCCGGTGCCGCCCAGCCGGCCATGGTCGAACATCTGCTGCAGGCTGCGCATGACTGGCGGGGTGCGATCCGAGCCTGCTACCACCGCGTCGACGAAATCCGGCCCCGGCAGGTGCAGCATTTCCTTCGGGATGCCTTTGCAGACGTGGTTGAGCAGCTTGTCGGCGTCGGCGCCGAGCAGTTTGACGATATCGGTTTCGACAGCATTCTCCCCTGTGGTTTTGACTGCGGTGACGGCTGGCATGATGCGGCTCTCCTGAACAGTATTGGCGCTATTATCTCCCAGCCCGGGACCGAACGTTAAGCGTCCCTTATAATGGCCCGGTCCGGACTGCCGAATGAAAAAAGTATGCTTTATTCCCTGGGCGACAGAAGAGTCATTACCCGCGGCGACTACTGGATCGCGGACAACGCGACGGTCATTGGTTCCGTGGTGTTGGAGAACAATGCCAGCGTCTGGTTCAACACGGTGGTGCGCGGGGACAACGACCTGATCACCATCGGCGAAGGATCGAACGTGCAGGATGGCAGCGTGCTGCACACTGATGCCGGCGTGCGCCTGACCATCGGCAAGAACGTGTCAATCGGACATCAAGTCATGCTGCACGGCTGCACCATCGGCGAGGGCAGCCTGATCGGCGTCAAGTCGACGATCCTGAATCACGCCAGGATAGGCAAGCACTGCCTGATCGGCGCGCATACGCTGATCACCGAAGGCAAGGACATTCCGGATCGCTCGCTGGTGATGGGCTCACCGGGGAAAGTCGTGCGGCAACTGACCGACGAGGAAGTGGCAGAACTGCTGGAAAACGCCCTGCACTATGTGAAGAACTTCCAGCGCTTCCGGCTGGATCTGAAAGTTCAGCCGGGTTGACCGTGTCCGCGCCCGCGCCAGGTCCGGCACAACATATGATCAAGTTCGGATTCAAGATCCGCACGCGCAGCGGCTTGCCGGTGGACAACCTCGTTGTTCACGCGCGCGACCAGGCCGAGGCCGAGGGCAAGATCACCCAGATGTACATGCATTGCGAAATCATCGAGTGCCGACAGATCGCCTCACCGAACCGGGACGAAGGCAGCGACCTCGAAGGCATCATCTCGCTTATCTCGAGACAGACGGATGAAGAAAAGCCGTGACCGGGGATTCCGTGACCACTTCGGGCTCGCGCCGCTCAATAAAACCGCCGTTCACCAGTTCTTCCAGCAGCGCCTCGTAGTCCTTCGCGCCGCGGCTGTCGGGTGCGTGGGCAAAGACATCCTTCTTTGACGCGGGGCTCTCGGCGACGGCGACATTCTCCGTGATCCGGGTGTTGCAGACTTCGTCGCCGAGGCGAGCCTTGAGCTCTTTGTAGATCTGGTGCGACATCTTGCGGCGGCCGTCGAAGCGCGTCATCACGTAGCGCCGCAACACGCGTTTTCTCAGCACATGCTCCAGCGCCTTCAATGTTTTCTCGACCTGGAGCACGCTATGCACTGCCAGAAAGTCCGCGGAGACCGGGATCAGCACGCGATCCGACGCGAATATCGCGCTCAAGCTGAGCACCCCCAGCATCGGGCAGCAATCCAGCACGATCGGCCGGCCGGTATTGAGGTTTTCCTTCATGATGCCGACGTTGAGTCGGTTGAGAATGTTGGGGCCTTTGCCGAATTGCGTATCGACCTTCGACAGCTCGACGTGCGCGGGGATCACCAGCCAGCCGCCGGTCGCGGGGCGGATCAACTGCGTCAGCGGCCTGGTGCTTTCATAGAAGCCGAACACCGAATCGTCGGCATTGCCGACGGCACTGCCGCATATATAGGAAAGATGGGCCTGCGGATCGAGGTCGATCGACAACGGGTTATAGCCCCGCCGCGCGAGCGCCGCCGTGAGGTTGAGTGAAGTCGTGGTCTTGCCGACCCCGCCCTTCTGATTGAAAACCGCGATCTTGGCCATTGACCACCCGGCGCCGACCTGCCCGAACGCTCGGGAGGTCTATCACAATACTAATTGAATCAGCCCCTTGTCAACCTAATCTAAGAGTATTTCAAGTGTGATAGAGTCCTTTCGCTTTGCGCACCAGGTGATGCGCCACCATCGCGGCATTGGCCGAGCGCAGCGTTCTTCAAGATAACCATGAGCAACGATCCCTTCCTCACCGCGCTTGGGCGCATGGGGTTGCTTCAGCCCGGCCAAATTCCCGCCATTTCACCGCTCACGGGCGGCGTGTCATCGGACATCGTGCGCGTCGACATCGAGAGTGGCCCGATCTGCATCAAGCGCGCGCTGCCCAAGTTGAAAGTCCAGGCGGACTGGCAGGCACCGGTCGAGCGCAACCAGTACGAGGTCGAATGGATGTGGGTCGCGGCGGGCATCGAGCCGCAGGCGGTACCGAAGGTGCTCGGCGAAGATCGCGACACCGGCATGTTCGCCATGGAGTTCCTCGCCGCGGACCGCTACCCGGTATGGAAGAACCAGTTGCGCGACGGCGAAATTTCGATCGACACCGCCCGTGAAGTCGGCCGCCGCATTGCGGCGATCCACGGCCGCACGGCGGGCAACCTCGATATCGGAAGGAAATTCCCGACGGATCACATTTTCTTTCCGATCAGGCTCGAGCCGTACCTTTCCGCCACCGCGAAGAAACATCCCGATTGCGCCGAGCGGCTGGAAAGCCTGGTGCGCGTCACCGGCGCGACCAAGAAAGCGCTGGTGCACGGGGATATCAGCCCGAAGAATATTCTGGCAGGGCCGCACGGGCCAGTGTTCCTCGACGCCGAATGCGCATGGTACGGCGACCCCGCGTTCGATATCGCGTTCTGCCTGAATCATCTGCTGCTGAAATGCGTGTGGCGGCCCCAGTGGCAGACACGCTACCTCGAAAGCTTCGAGGTGCTAGCCGAGAGCTATCTTGGGTGCGTCGCCTGGGAAGCCCGCGCCGACATCGAGGCGCGCGCCGCGCATTTGCTGCCGGGGCTGTTTCTGGGCCGCGTCGACGGCAAGTCGCCGGTGGAATACATCACCACCGATTCACAGCGCGATCGGGTGCGCCGCGTTGCGCGCGCGCTGCTGCTCCATCCGGTGGACAGCCTGGCCGGCGTGCGCGCCGCCTGGCAAAGCGAGCTCTCCCACCAATGACCACGACCGAAGCAAACGTTTCATGACCGACACCACCATCACCAAAGTTCACGGCCGCCGCGTTTGGGATTCGCGGGGCCGGCCCACGGTCGAAGTCGAGGTGCATGTCGCCGGCGGTGCAGTCGGCCGGGCCATCGCACCGGCGGGCGCATCGCGAGGATCGAATGAAGCCGTGGACCTGCGCGACGGCGGCCAGGCGTTCGGCGGCATGGGCGTGTCGAAAGCAGTGGCGCACGTCAACAACGAGATCTCCCGCCGGCTGCTGGGGCGCAATGCCTTGCGCCAGGCTGAAATCGACGACGAACTGATCGTGTGCGATGGCACGCCGCACAAATCCAGGCTCGGCGGCAACGCCATGATCGCGACCTCGATGGCCGTTCTGCACGCCGCCGCGGGCGCGCATCGGATGCCTCTGTACGCCTATCTGGCGCAGGGCAAGAGCATTCGCCTGCCGCTGCCCGAAATTCAGATCTTCGGCGGCGGCGCGCACGCGGGACGCCGCGTCGATATCCAGGACTTCATGGTCATGGTGCTGAGCGCGCACAGCTTCAGCGACGCCGCCGCGATGACCGCCGAAATCTATCGCGCCGCTGGCGAACTGATGCAGGAAGCCGGCAAGCTGCAAGGCGTCGCCGACGAAGGCGGATTCTGGCCGGCGTTCGATTCGAACGAAGACGCGCTCGCCATGTTGATGCGCGCGATCGAACGTGCGGGCTATCGTCCCGGCGAAGAGGTCGGCATCTCGCTCGATATCGCCGCCTCGGAATTCGGCCGCGAGGGCCGCTATCGGCTTGGCCTGGAACGCCGCGAACTCGACAGCGACGGATTGTGCGAATTGCTGCTCGGGTGGCTGGACCGCTATCCGATCGTTTCGATCGAAGACCCGGTCGCTGAAGATGACGCCGAAGGCATGATGAAATTCACCGCGGCGGCCGGAAAAAAAGTGCAGATCATCGGTGACGATTTTCTGGTGACCAATGCCGGCCGTGTGAAGGATGCCGCCGATTCCGGCGCCTGCAACGCGGTACTGATCAAACCCAATCAGGCCGGCACCATTACCGAAACCAAGGCCGCCCTGGACGCAGGCAAACG
>JANOGH010000150.1:0-3012 GCA_031414075.1 Betaproteobacteria bacterium
CCGACGTCGCCGGATTGCACAAGTCGAAGCCGGAATACAACACCTTCATGTCGTCCAGCGTTGCGATCGACACGCCGGAATTGCCGACCTTGCCGTAGATGTCCGGGCGCTCGTGCGGATCGAATCCATAGAGCGTCACCGAATCGAACGCGGTCGACAGGCGCTTGGCGGGCATATCACGGGAAAGAAATTTGAAGCGTGCGTTGGTGCGGAACGGATCGCCTTCGCCGGCGAACATCCGGGTCGGGTCTTCGTTCTCGCGCTTGAACGGGAAAACGCCCGCGGTGTAAGGAAAATAGCCGGGCAGGTTTTCCCGCATCAGCCATCCGAGCATCTCGCCGTCGTCCTCGAACTTCGGCAGCGCGACTTTCGGGATCCTGATGCCGGACAATGAAGTCGTCGTCAGCGTCGTACGGATCTCGCGATCGCGGACAGTCGTGACCTGCTCGTCGCCCAAGTAGGCCTGCCTGATGTGCGGCCATTCCGCCAGCAGCGCTTTCGCTTCGGCACTCAGTGCCTTGTCGCGCGCTGCGATCAGCACATCCAGATCCGAGGACGGCTTCTTGGCCGCATCCAGCATGCGTCGCGCCTCGCGCAGTTGCTGGCGTTCGCGCGCTGTCTTTGTCTGACTGGCGACGTCTGCGTGATAGCCACGTACCGTCTCGGCGATTTCGGCAAGGTAACGCGCGCGTGCGGGCGGAACGATGACGTTCTGCCCGGACGACGATTTCACGTTCGTGGGCTTGAGCTTGCCCTCTTCGGTCTTGAGTCCGCGCGCCTTCAGCCCGGCGACCATGGTCTGGTAGAGCGCGGTGACGCCATCGTCGTTGAATCGGGACGCGATGGTGCCGAATACGGGCATGGAATCGGTGGGTACGGTGAAGGCGCCACGATTGCGCTGCATTTGTTTGCGCACGTCGCGCAGCGCGTCCTGCGCCCCACGTCGATCGAATTTGTTGATGGCGACGAAATCGGCAAAGTCGAGCATGTCGATTTTCTCCAGCTGGCTGGCGGCGCCGAACTCCGGCGTCATCACATAGAGCGAAAAATCGACATGCGGCACGATGGCGGCGTCCCCCTGGCCGATACCGGAGGTCTCGACCAGCACCAGGTCGAAGCCGGCGCACTTGCAGGCAGCGATCACGTCCGGCAGACAGGCCGCAATTTCGCTGCCTGCTTCGCGCGTGGCCATCGAACGCATGGTGATGTTCGGATGATTGATCGAATTCATGCGGATGCGGTCGCCCAACAACGCGCCGCCGGTCTTGCGCCGCGACGGATCCACGGCGATGACGGCGATCTTGAGCGCGTCGCTCTGGTCGACGCGAAAACGGCGAATGAGTTCGTCGGTAAGCGACGACTTGCCGGACCCGCCGGTGCCGGTGATTCCAAGCACCGGCACAGCGTCATTGCGGGCGGCATAGGAAAGCAGTTTTTTCCGCAGCGCTTCGGGCAGCGTTGCGTTCTCGAGTCCGGTGATGACCCGCGCCAGCGCCCGCGGTTTGCCCTGAAACAGTTCGTCGAGGTTGGCCGGCAGTTCGGCGGCGAGATTGCGGTCCGCGGTGCGAATCATGTCGCTGATCATGCCCTGCAGGCCCATCTTGGCGCCGTCTTCCGGCGTATAAATGCGGGCGACGCCATAACGGTGCAGATCCTCGATTTCGTCCGGCACGATCACGCCGCCGCCGCCGCCGAATACCTTGATGTTCTCGCCGCCGCGCTCGCGCAGCAGGTCGATCGCATATTTGAAGTACTCGACATGACCACCCTGGTAGGAAGAGATGGCGATTCCCTGCACGTCTTCCTGGATCGCGGCGTTGACGACTTCGTCGACCGAGCGGTTGTGGCCGAGGTGGATGACCTCGACGCCGCTGGCCTGCAGGATGCGGCGCATGATGTTGATCGAGGCGTCGTGGCCGTCGAACAGACTTGCCGCAGTGACAAAACGGATCTTGTTGGCGGCCCGGCCTTTCTGGTCGGCGGGTTGCTGGCTCAAGTCGGTCATGATTCTCGCTCCCTGCGGCATAAGGCATCCCGGGCGGGCCGGGTTATGAGCCGGTTATTATCTCTCAACGTTAGCGCAAATTCCCGTCACTCGCTTGTCGTCAGGCGGCCAGCCCGATGCCGGCGCCGTTGCGAAATTGCGTCAGCAAGCGATCGCGCTCGGCGGCAACCGCGACAACGTTGCGCTCCTTGACGTGGCCGAAGCCGCGAATGCGCTCCGGCAGGCAGGCCAGCTCGACGGCCGTCCGATGATTCTTCGGCGCAAGGTTCGCCAGCATTTCCACGATGAGTGCTTCGTAGTCGCGGATCAAGCCGCGCTCCATCTTTCGTTCCGCAGTGTAGCCAAACGGGTCGAGCGTCGTCCCGCGCAGACCCTTGAACTTCGCCAGCCATTTGAACGCGTATTTCATCCAGGCACCATATTGCGCCTTCACAAGATGCCCCTGGGCATCGCGCTTTGCCAGCAGCGGCGGAGCCAGGTTGTACTTGACCCTGAAATCGCCCTCGAAGGTGTCGTTCAGCCGCTTTTCGAAATCGCCGCTGGTGTAGAGCCGGGCGACTTCATACTCGTCCTTGTACGCCATCAGCTTGAACAGGTACTTTGCCACCGCCTTGCTCAACGAATCCCCGGCACCGATGCCCGTCTCGGCATCGCGCACTCTCGCGATCAGGTCCTCGTAATGCTTTGCGTAGCCGGCGTTCTGGTATTCGGTGAGGAAAGCGATGCGGCGGCGGATCAGGGTTTCCAGGTTCTGCGGCATCTGCACGATCATCGGTTTGACTGGCGAGGCGATTTTGTCGACCTGCTCCAGGCTCACCGCGCCGCGCCGTCCCCAACTGAACGCTTGCTTGTTGGCGTCGACGGCAACGCCGTTCAATTCGATCGCCTGCAGGATGGAGGCCTCCTGCAGCGGAATGAGCCCCTTCTGGAACGCGAAGCCGAGCATGAACAGATTGGTCGCGATCGAATCGCCCAGCAGCGCGGTGGCAAGCCGGGTGGCATCGATG
>JANOGH010000151.1:0-5386 GCA_031414075.1 Betaproteobacteria bacterium
CAGCGCGTCGAGCAATCCCAGCATGGGGCCGATGTCCTGCGGCAGCGCCCACCGATAAGTCGGCACCTCTATCACAGTCGCACCAAGCGCATCGAGTCCCTCTTCCAGTCCCAGATTGGTTTCGCCGTAGCGTTGCACCAGCACGCGCTCGCCGGCTAGTTCCACGTCGCGGATCGCCGCCAGCACTTCGGTGGTCGTGTAAGGTTCTTGCGCACTGATATCGATGCGCACATTGCGGCTGCGCAGGACCGCAGTCGGCTTGGGTCCGCGCACCGCGATCACGCTCCCTGCAAGCAACGCGAGCAGTTCTGCTCCCAGGCCAAGTCTGTCGACCACTTCGAACAGCGCGCGAACGCCCACCCCGGTCTGGAAAATCGCCAGCCTGACCGGGTGCGCCGCCCAGGCCGCGATCAAGCGCCGGATTGCTTCCGGATCGAGGTCGGGTTCCTCCGCCAATGCCGGTGCGCGAAACACGACCGCACCCTGCTTCTCCAGCAAAGCGGCCAGATGTTCGCCAAAGCGGCTCTCCAGTACGGCGATTCTCTTGTCTTTCATGAATGTAATTCTACGAAGACATCACGCGGCAGCCCATTCAGTCGAAAGCAACGCTGCCTGCTCCAGGACTGTTTGAGTAGCCTTTTCTTGTTTGTCCGGTGGGTACCCATATTTACGCAGGATGCGCTTGACGATAACTCGTAACTGGGCACGCACGTTCTCGCGAACCGTCCAGTCAATCGTGACTTTCTTCTTCACCGTCGCCACCAGTTCGCGGGCAATACCAGCCAGCGTCGAATCGCCGAGCACATGTTGATTTCCGTTTAAAACTGACGCGGCGTTTTCATTCAAATTTGACCCGCACCGATGCAACGAGAGGTCGTGACGAAGTAAAAGAACCATCCCCATTCGCGGCCCGCGAGCTGCGCCCTCCCGGCTTCACACCCGAGAGGCTTTTTTGGAAACTCTGATCGGGTTGTAGTGAATTGCGGCCTGGCGAGTCCCGGTCGCCCGCTACTGCGTTATTGGAAGCGGTTGCGACTCCGGTTTGGTTTGCGCAAAGGATGGGCGCGCCGAGAGCCGCGCGAACAGCCGCTCCAGGTTGGGCGCGGAAGGGCGCCAGTCGAACTCGGGGAAACGGAAGTCGAGAAACCCAAGCGTGCAGCCTGTGGTCACGTCCCCAAGCCCGAAACCGGCTTCAGTGAACCACTCTCGCTCGCCCAGCAGGCCTGACAGTTCGGCGACACCCGCCTCGATTTTCTTGCGCTGGCGCCCAACCCAATCCGCACTCTGCTTGGCGGCGGGGCGCGTGCCCTCAAGCCTGATCAGCACGATCGCATCGCTGATGCCGTCGGCGATCACCTCGATCTGTTTGTGCGTAATGCGCAGCTCGGGTGACAGCGGAATGAGCGCTGGGAGTGCATTCAGCGTCTCCAGATATTCGACGATCACCTTGGAGTCATGGATGACTCTGCCATCATCGAGAACCAGCGTCGGTATCTTGCCCAGCGGATTGACATTTGCAATCTTGGTGTCCGGCAGCCAAGGATTCTCGACGATGGTTTCAAATTCAATCCCTTTTTCGATCAGCGCGACACGCGCTTTGCGGGCATAGGGGCTGGGTTTGGCGATAATGAGTTTCATGGGATTCACCCAAGGCGTCAGATGGTCTTCTTTGTGGCGTTCGGAATTTTAATGGAATCCTAGGAGCGAAAGGAAATCGGGCGATGGTCTTATCCTCGCCTTACCGTCTTGGCGCTCTGGCCGAAGAGGACCTTGCGCGATTCTTCATCGATCACGGGCTTGGCGCTCAGGGCCTTGCCCTTCTCGTAGGCGCGCACCACCGCAGGCCGCGCGCGGATCGCCTCGAACCAGCGCTTCAGGTTCGGGAAATCGTCGAGATTCTGTTTCTGGCGCTCGTAAGGAACGATCCAGGGATACGCGGCCATGTCGGCGATCGAATAGTCGCCGGCGACGAATTCGCGATCGGCGAGGCGTTTGTCGAGCACCGCGTACAGCCGCGACGTTTCGTTGACGTAACGGTCGATCGCATAGGCCAGTTTCTCCGGTGCATACTGCGTGAAATGATGATTCTGGCCCGCCATCGGCCCCAGCCCGGCCATCTGCCAGAACAGCCATTGCAGCACCTCGAATCTTCCGCGCAGGTCCATGGACAGGAATTTTCCGGTTTTCTCGGCCAGATAAACGAGGATGGCGCCCGATTCGAAAACCGAAACCGGCGCACCCCCATCAACGGGCGCAGTATCCACAATGGCAGGCATGCGGTTGTTGGGAGCAATCCTCAGAAAGTCGGGCTGGAACTGGTCGCCCACTCTGATGTTGACCGGCACAATGCGGTAAGGCATGCCGGTTTCTTCGAGGAAGATCGTAATCTTGTGCCCATTGGGCGTGGGCCAGTAGTGGAGGTCGATCATGGTTGAGGGCAGTGACCGGTGACGAGGTACGTGTGACAAGTGACGGGTGACCAGGAAGAAAAGCATGCTGCGCGCCTGAGACGGACACCACAAGCTTGCGCAAGGCCTAATTGTTATGCGGCTGGAGAATAATTCCAAGTATCAGAAGCGTCCATCCTGTTTGTCGGGTTCGATATACTCGCGATCGATTCTCTAATCCCCATCTTACACAATGAACAGACATTTCGATCTTCTCACCATCGGCGGCGGCAGCGGCGGCGTCGCGGTATCCAATCGCGCGGCAAGCTACGGCGCGAAATGCGCCCTGATCGAAGCCGGTCGCATCGGCGGCACCTGCGTGAACGTGGGCTGCGTACCCAAGAAAGTCATGTGGAACGGCGCCAGCCTTGCTCACGCGATCGAGGATGCGGCCGACTACGGCTTTACGATCTCCGGGAGCAAGTTCGACTGGGCACACCTGAAGCGCCAGCGCGATCAGCATGTGCTCGACCTGAATGGCCACTATGAGCGCAATCTCGCCAAGAATGCCGTAGAGATCGTGCGCGGTAACGCACGTTTTGTCGGGCCGAAGACCGTGAAGGTGGGAGCCGATACGTTCACGGCCGAGCACATCGTGATCGCCGTCGGCGGCCGGCCGCTGGTCCCGGACTTGCCCGGCGCCGGATTCGGCATCACGTCGGATGGATTTTTCGAACTGGCTGAACAGCCGAAGAACGTTGCGATCGTGGGAGGCGGCTACATCGCCGTGGAATTCGCCGGCCTGCTGCGGGCGCTGGGCAGTGAAGTCACGATGATCCTGCGCCGCGCCCACTTCCTGAACGATTTCGACGCCATGCTTCGCGACGAGTTGATGGTACAGATGCGGGAGGACGGCGTGCACCTGATCACGGAAACGAGAATGGCCCGGGTCGAAAAGGCCTCGACCGGCATCCGGATCTGTTTCGAGAGCGACGAATCCGTGGCAGGATTCGACGGCCTGATCTGGGCTCTCGGTCGACGGTCGAACACCGATCGGCTTGACCTGCGGGCAACCGGCGTGAGCGTCACGGACGCCGGTCACATTCAGACCGACGCCTGTCAATCAACCAACGTCTCCGGTATCCACGCCATCGGCGACGTCGCCGGTCGCTTCGAACTCACGCCGGTGGCCATCGCGGCAGGACGGCGGCTCGCCGACCGTTTGTTCGGCGGGATGAAAGACCGGACGCTCGTTTACGAAAACATCCCCACGGTCGTTTTCTCGCACCCGCCCATCGGCACGGTGGGACTTGCCGAGGAAGCGGCGGTACGCCAATTCGGCGCCGACGCGGTGCAGGTCTACCAGACTTCCTTCACGCCGATGTTCCATGCGTTCACCAGGAGAAAGGTGAAATGCACCATGAAACTGGTGGTGACCGGTCCGGACGAGAAAATCGTCGGCTGCCATCTCATCGGCCCCGGTGCCGACGAAATCCTGCAGGGCTTTGCGGTTGCCGTGCACATGGGCGCCACCAAGCGCGACTTCGACGACACGGTAGCGATCCATCCCACCGTGGCCGAGGAACTCGTTACGCTACGCGGCAGCCGGTCGGCCGCCGCGTAGCGGAGGGACGAGGGGCGAGGGACGAGGGGCGAGGGAAGAACGAAAGAGCTTCAAGTCCTTTGCTCGCCCCCCGCACCTCGCACCCCGCACCTCGCACCTCGCACCTCAATCTGGACAACCCATGATCACCCTGACCGTAAATGGCAAGACCGAAGCCGTCGATGCCGAACCCGAAACGCCGCTGCTGTGGGTGTTGCGGGACTACCTGAATCTGACCGGAACGAAATTCGGTTGCGGTGTCGCTGCGTGCGGCGCCTGTACCGTGCATCTCGACGGCAAGGCGGTACCCGCCTGCATGATGCCGCTATCGGCTTGCGCGAACCGGAAGATCACCACCATCGAAGGGCTCTCGAGCGAGGGCAAACCGCATCGCGTGCAGCAGGCATGGATCGACCATCAGGTTCCCCAGTGCGGCTATTGCCAGAGCGGCATGATCATGGCGGCAACGGCCCTGCTCGCGGCCAAACCGCATCCCTCGGACCAGGACATTGCCGAGGGACTTACCAACATCTGCCGCTGCGGGACTTATCCGCGGGTGAAGAAAGCGATGCGCTCACTCGCCGACGCCACGCCGGCTGCCAAACCGGGAGCGCGGTCATGAATGCCAGCGCGCTGGAAAGCAGACCGCCGCGCAGCAAATGGCGCCGGCGCTTTCTCGTCACTGCGGCGATTGCCGGGGGCGCACTCGTCATCGGTGCATGGCGCTTTTATCGCGAGCGCGACAAACTCACCCCGCCCGCCGGCCTGAAGCCGGGCCCGGATGACGCGCTTCTGACCGGATGGATCCGGATCGGCACGGACGGCAGCGTGGTGGTTCAGGTGCCGCGCCAGGAAATGGGACAAGGCATCACCACGGCACTGCCGATGCTGGTGGCCGAAGAACTGGATGCCGACATCGCGCAAGTGCGGTTCGAGCAGGCTCCGATCGATCCGATTTACGGTAACGCCACCATGATCGGCGACGGCGTTCCGATGCGCCCGGACGACGACGGCTGGATGGCGGGCATGATGCGCATTTCGCAATACAAGCTCGGCGAACTGCTGGGCGTGCAGGCTACCGGCGGATCCACCAGCGTGCGCGATGCATGGCCCACACTGCGTCACGCAGGTGCGGCGGCGCGCGCCATGCTCATCCAGGCCGCCGCACAGAAATTCGGCGTGCCGGCCGCGCAGTGCACGATCGAAAATGGCATCGTCGTCCACGCATCGAGCGGCAAGCGCGCGACCTTTGGCGAGTTGGCGCTCGATGCCGCAAAGCTTCCCATTCCGCGCAACGCGAAGCCCAAGGATCCCGCGCG
This sequence comes from Betaproteobacteria bacterium, assembly GCA_031414075.1. Classification (GTDB taxonomy): domain Bacteria; phylum Pseudomonadota; class Gammaproteobacteria; order Burkholderiales; family JACQAP01; genus JACQAP01. The sequence goes on from JANOGH010000151.1 coordinate 5,310, forward strand.
ATTCACCCTGCTGGGTAGTTCGCAGGCCCGTCTCGATATCCCGGTCAAGACCGATGGCAGCGCGCAGTTCGGCATGG
>JANOGH010000152.1:0-6626 GCA_031414075.1 Betaproteobacteria bacterium
GGCCGACCGGGTCAACCGGCGCTCAACTGGAGCGTCCACCGAAGATTTCCGGACTGTGTGCTATCCGGTAAAGCTCAACTAAGGAATCTCTGAACATGTGTCTTCCCCGCGAAGCTTGTCCCCGAATGAATCTATCGGGGAGCGGGGAACCAGTTTTCTTTACAAAACATGGATTCCCGCTTTCGCGGGAATGACAAATCAGGACATTTTCAGAGGTTCCATAAGCAGCCGAACTCCTGCGCCTAGCAGGCGACCGCATCAAATTGAATCGAGGAATTTAAGAAGCGCTTCCCGATCGGCCCTGGGCATGCTGCGAAATGCCTCGCGCGAGGCCGACGCCTCGCCCCCATGCCAGAGAATGGCCTCAGTCGCATTGCGCGCGCGTCCGTCGTGCAGCATCGCCGTGCCGCCGCCCACGATTGCAGACAGTCCGATCCCCCAGAGCGGCTGCGTACGCCAGTCGCGGCCTCCCGCCTGGAATTCGGGCCGGTTGTCCGCGAGTTCCTCGCCCATGTCGTGAAGCAGCAAGTCCGTGTAAGCGTGAAATACCTGATCCTTGATCTGCGGCAATCCAGGCAGTGCGCCGGCCTTCATCTCGGGCACATGACACACGGCACATTGCGCCTGGGCAAACAGCCGCTCGCCGCGTGCGTAACCCGGGTCGCCGACGTTGCGGCGCGCCGGCACGGCGAGCGCCTGGGTCCAGAACTCCAGCTCTTCCCAGTTGATATTGATGAGTTCCGGCTGGTTTCCGGGCGGCTGAAACGCGCAGTCTTCTTGCACGGGCGGACAGTTCTCCTTGTTGAACAGCGGTGAGGTCACGCCGATATCGCCATGGAACGCGGCAGCGATCTGCTGCTTGATCGACGGCTGGTTCGACTTCCAGCCGAACCGGCCCAGCGCGACGCGTTTGCCGATGCCGTCCCAGACGTAATTCGGCCGCCCGTTCACCCCCAGCGATTTCTGCTGCGCGGCGACGGCAAGGATGTCGGCCTCGTTCACCGCCTCGAGCAGCCCCAGCCCGAAGGTCGGCTGTGCCAGCCTCAAGGAATACATCACCTCCGGGCCGAGCGGTCCGAAATTGGGTTTCTCGATGCGCAGCCGGGGCTTGCGCAGCATGAGTTTTTCCCCGTCCGCGAAAGTGGCGGGCACGTCTTCCCAGTCGAGATACAGGTTGGCTTCCTGTTGGACGCGTTCGCCCAGAAAGGTCGCGTCTTTGTCCTGCCCCATCAGCCCCTGATTCTGGATCTGGTCGCCGTAGTTCGGATGCGGTTTCGGCGCGCCGTGCTCACCGTCGCCCGGAATCGAGATGCGGACCAGCACCGAAAGCATTTGCTCGTCCACGGAATTCGGCGGCCTGCCGCGCCCGCCGCCGATGTGGCAACCCGAGCAGCGGTCAGCGATGAAGGTCGGCCCGAGCCCCCAATCGCCGCCGAGGGAAGGGAAGACCACCCACTTCTGGTTGAAGTGCTGGCGTCCGCGCAGGAACTTCTCGTGCTGCCGGTAGCTCAGTCCCGGCGCCGGTGCGGAGAATGCTGTCGGGTCGGTCAGTGCAACGGTGAAGCTGCCTGCGGAGAGGGCCGCCGCCGGAATTTCATCGACGGCCGCCGGTACCGCCAAGGCGATTCCCAGCAGCACTGCCGCCGTTCCTCCGGACAACGCTCGCATCGCCAGACTCCTCCCGATCTCCGTCAACCTCAAACGTATCGGATCGGCGGCATCAGCGCAATCTGCTTTGCGTAGGTGCACAGCCAGGGACGGCGGCGCGGTCAGAAAGTAGCTGCTGGCGTAGAATGGCGAAAAGCTGCGATCAGTGATGATCGGTGAACCGCAAATGAGAAACTTCAGGCCATTCTTGCGCTAGCCAGAATACAATCGACGCAGGCGCCTTCGGGACTGCGCTACAAAAGGATAACGCCATGAATTTGCCCGCGGAAAAACATCAGACAGCGATCGAAGAACTACGCGCCCGGTTCGGCGACCGGCTCTCGACCAGCACCGGCGTGCGCGACCATCACAGCAAGGACGAATCCTGGCATCACCCGCACCGGCCCGATGCCGTGGTGTTTCCGAACAGCACCGAAGAGGTGGCGGACATCGTGCGGATTTGCGCGGCGCACAAGACCCCGCTGGTCGCCTACGGCACCGGCACCTCGCTGGAAGGCAACGTGATTCCGCACCATGGTGGTGTGGTCGTCGACCTCGCCAACATGAACAAGGTCCTGCGCGTCAGCGCGGAAGATCTGGACGTCACCGTGCAGGCGCGCGTGACGCGCAAGGAGTTGAACGCGTTCATCCGCGACCAGGGCCTGTTCTTCCCGATCGATCCGGGTGCGGACGCCTCGCTGGGCGGCATGGCCGCGACGCGCGCGTCCGGCACCAACGCTGTGCGCTACGGCACGATGCGCGAAAACGTCCTCGCGCTGACCGTGGTGCTGGCCGACGGGCGCATCATCCGCACCTCGCGCCGGTCGCGCAAATCGTCGGCAGGCTACGACCTGACGCGCTTGTTCGTCGGCTCCGAAGGCACGCTCGGCATCATCACTGAAGTCACGCTGCGCCTGTACGGGATTCCCGAAGCGATGGCGGCGGCCGTATGCTCGTTCGACAGCATCGAAGGCGCGGTCAACACCGTCATCCAGACCATCCAGCTCGGCATCCCGGTCGCGCGCATCGAACTGCTCGACGACGTGCAGATGGATGCGGTGAACAAGTTCTCCAAACTGAGCTATGCGGTCAAGGACACCCTGTTCGTCGAATTTCACGGCACCGACGCGGGCGTCAAGGAACAAGCGAAAATGGTGCAGGCGATCGCCGCGGAACACGGCGGCGGCGAATTCAAGTGGGCGACCAAGACCGAAGATCGCAATGCGCTTTGGACGGCGCGCCACGACGTGACTTACGCCAACAAGGCGTTGCGTCCAGGCTGCGAAATCTGGGCGACCGATGTCTGCGTGCCGATCTCCAAGCTGGCCGAGTGCATCATGGAGACCAAGAAGGATCTCAAGGACAGTTTCCTGATCGCACCGCTGGTCGGCCACGTCGGCGACGGCAACTTCCATCTCGGCTTCCTCATCAACCGCGACGATCCTAAGGAACTCGAAGAGGCCGAGCGCCTGAACGATCGTCTGGTCATGCGCGCCTTGGCAATGGACGGCACCTGCACCGGCGAGCACGGCATCGGCCTGGGCAAGATCAAGTTCCTCACCGCCGAGCACGGCGAAGCGGTCAGCGTCATGCGTCAGATCAAGAGGGCGCTCGATCCGCAGAATATTCTGAATCCGGGCAAGATTTTTACGTTGTGAGGGGCGAGGGAAAAGCTAAAGCTGTTCCTTGATTTAATCTCTCACCCCTCGCACCTCGAACCTCACCCCTCGCACCTCGAACCTCACCCCTCGCCCCTCGTGCCTCGCACCTCGCACCTCGAACCTCGCACCTGATCCCGTGACGACCGTCTACGGGATCAAGAACTGCGAGACCATGAAGAAAGCGTTCGCCTGGCTGGACAGTCATGGTGTCAGCTACGAATTTCACGATTACAAAACGGCGGGCATCGATGTCGACCGACTGAAAACATGGTCGCTGCAGGTCGGCTGGGAAGTTCTTCTGAATACGCGCGGCACCACCTGGCGCAAGCTCTCGCCGACCCAGCAGGTGCATCTCGACGAAGCCAAGGCGCTAAAGTTGATGAGCGAGCACCCAAGCCTGATCAAGCGCCCGGTGCTGGAGAACGGAACAGCCTTACTCGTTGGATTCGTCCCGGAGCGCTATACCGAAGCATTCAAAGAAGTACTCAGAAAGTGAGTGGCGGCCGCGCCCCCTTCACCGTTAACCGTTCACCGTTCACCGCCGTCAGGCCCCTCACCCCTCACGCAGTCTTCCCCCTTGAGAACCTTTGCGCGACCCCCATATCAAACCGACCATCCATCTTCAACCGCGACGCTAACCAATGGTTACAAAAGACGAACAATTCAGACTCATCGGGAACGCCCCACGCTTTCGCGCACCTGCTTCAGGTTTGCTTGGCAAGATCCTGACGACCGTGGCGAGTGCCGCAGTGCTTGTCGCGGCATTCATGCTCTCGCTCCTGATCTTTGCGGCCGTGGCAGCCATTGCGCTTCTGGGCGGCGGGTACCTGTGGTGGAAAACTCGCGCGCTTCGGCGGCACATGCGCGAACGTCCGGCCGGCGGACGTATCATCGACGGCGAAGTGGTCCGCGATTAGGCCGGACCCAATCCGGCGCGGGCTCCATGTTTTAATCCTATGGCGAGGGGCTTGATCCACGCCATCATGGCCGGCCTGTCAACTCACGTAGCGCGCGCTCGAGAATGTCGCGGTCGAGCTTGTCCTTTTCGCGCGTCGTTTGTTTGGTCTTCAGCATGCCCTCGATGTTGAGCGTCCGAACAGGGATTCCCTCAAAGTCGATGGTGATGGCGTACGGCTTCAGCGACTCGTAGGTCTCGCCGCACGCGTTGAACATCAGGTCGACAACAAAGGCGTCGGCAACGCGGATAGTTTCGGCGGCGACAAACCAGTCCGGGTCAAGTTCCCTGGCGACACCGTCCGGCAATACCAGCAGCGCCTTTCTTGTCCTTTCGCCCTGCTCGCGCGTTGGCGAAAGCACCAAGTCGATGTCTACCGTGCCACGCTGGTATCCCAAAGCATACAGCGCGTAGCCGCCGATCAATACATAATCAACACCATGTTCGTTGAGTGAGCCCAGCAGTAACTTCAAGTCCTCAACGGTTGCAGGGCGGGAGAAACTTGACGCCGGATTTGTCATGGGGGCGTGGTATTGCGCAAGCGGCTGTTCAGTGCCACGGCGCGTGCGAGGGCCTCATCGGTGTGGCGATTCATTTCGGCGTGGGAGGCAAAACGAAACAAGCCTTTCGGTATGCCGGTGGTTGAAAAGGCCGCGAGCGCGGCGCCTGTATGTTGATGTGCCGCGGCCGCGCGCAAGGCGGCCGCGCTGGGCGTCAGCGAAGGATCTTGCGGGCGGCGAACACCGATTTGTCGCATGTCGAATCCGAGAACTCCGAATTGCGAGAAGGTTAAATACTACTGCGAAACGCAAGGCCAGGCATCATCAAACGTGAAACGGCAGGAGCTGCAAAGCACCTCGTGCAGAAAACGGCGTAAGATTATTGCCGCGTCGGATGCCCTTGTCATTGAACGGGAGCAGAAGACGACAGGCAGAGTGGGCCAAGAAAATTAAGACCCTTGGGGAGGGGAAGGTGCAATCCGTTTCGAGTTGGCTCAAATCACTTAGCCTCGAGCAATACTCTCAGGTCTTCGACGACAACGACGTCGACCTCGACGTCCTGCGCATACTAGGCGATAAGGATCTGCAGGATCTCGGTGTATCGTTTGGACATCGCAAGAAACTCCTCAAAGCAATTGCTGAATTGAACGGCGAAGTGGCCCCCGCGCCACAGCCGGCCGCTACGCCCACGGGAGGCCGAGGATCCGACACTGACTCCGAGCCCGGGGTCGTCGCTACAGAGGCAGGCGAGCGCCGCCAACTCACGGTGCTCTTCTGCGACATGGTGGGCTTCACCGAACTGGCCAACCGCGTGGATCCCGAGGTGCTTCAGCGGATCATCGGCAGCTATGAAGACACCTGTGCAGCGGCCGTCACCCGCTACGACGGCTACGTGTTCCAGAGATTAGGCGACGGCATCGTCGCCTTTTTCGGCTACCCGCTTGCGCACGAAGGCGAGGCCGAGCGTGCCATCCACGCGGGGCTGGAGATTATCGAGGCCTTGTCCAGGCTCGACGTCCCAGACGCCGGTCATCTGGCGGTGCGCATTGGCATTGCCGCCGGGCTGGTGGTGGTCTCTTCCGCTGGAAAAGGCGCTGTAGGGGAGACCATGAACCTGGCGTCCCGGCTGCAGGCCACCGCTCAGCCCGGCAGCATCGTGGTGAGCGAGAGGGTGCGGCGCCTGGCCGGTGGCCGCTTCGACTATGAGAATCTTGGCGAGCAAACACTCAAGGGCATCACCCGCCCGACCCATGCCTATCGCATTGCGGGCGTAAGTGAAGCGGCCAGCCGCTTCGAGGCCGCGCACGCTGAAGCCGGACCGACGCCGCTGGTAGGACGCGAGCAGGAGATCGGGCTACTGCTCGATCGCTGGCAGGTTGCGCAGGAAGGTGAGGGCCAGGTGGTGCTGCTTTCGGGAGAACCTGGCATCGGCAAGAGCCGCGTCCTGAGCGCGCTGCGCGAACGCTTGGGGGCCCTGAGCGGCGAAACGCTCAGCTTCCAGTGCTCGCCCTACTACATCAACAGCGCTTTCTACCCCATCATCGATTTCTTCGAGCGCGCGCTGAAATTTGCGCGCGACGAAGCGCCCGAGTCCAGGCTGGATAAACTTGAAGCGCTGGTTGTCACGCGTTATGGGCGACCCCTCGATGACGTGCGCTTCATCGCTGAGATCCTGTCCATTCCCGGCGCGGAGCGTTACGGCGCACTTTCACTGGCACCGCAGAAACAAAAGGACGAGACCATCCGCGCGCTGGTTGATCTCATGCTGGCCAGCGCACGGGATCGTCCGGCCGTGATGTACTTCGAGGACGCTCACTGGGTCGATCCGACGACACTCGAAATCCTGGACCGGCTGATCGATCA
>JANOGH010000153.1:0-3060 GCA_031414075.1 Betaproteobacteria bacterium
CCCCCGCAAGCAGGGGAGGGAATGTTCCGGTAATTCGGAAGCACTACACTAGCGGCTCTGCAGGGAGCGGTGCAGCGCCTCGCTGCGGGGTGACGGCGGGATACCCAGAGTGACCGAAAGGATCTGCCTCATACGACGGAAAACGCTCAGGCCCTCCGCGCACCGCCCGGTTTCCAGGTAACAGCGCATCAGGCCCTGGTAGAAGGATTCACTGAGGTCGTCGGCCGCCAACCCACGCCGGTACCAGTCAGCGGCTTCGTCCCAGCGTGCCGAGGATTCGAGCTGCTCGCCGTGGTCGGTGACGAACTGCACGAACCGGGCTTTGAGTCGCTCGCGCATGGAAACCGACCAGGGCGCGTCGGTGTCCGCGGGGAGAAATTGCCCTCTGTAGAGCATGCCCAAGGTCTTCACCGCGCGATCGAAGGCCGCTTGATCGCCGCGGGCAAGCGCGCCGTCAGCGCCCGCGAACACCCGATCGACCTCCAGCGCGTCAATCCAGACTTGCTCCCGATTCAGGCTGACGGTGCCGTCTTCAACCCGCAGCGCGTGGGTATCGCCCAGCAAGCGACGGAGCCGATGCAGCGCCGCCGCAAGAGCGTGCTGCGCGGCGTCGCCTTCTTCGTCGGGCCACAGCGTGTCGATCAGCTTCTGCTCCGGCACGTCGCGCCCGCCTGACGACACCAGCACCTTGAGCAACCCGATCAGCCGCCGCGGCGTCTTGCGCGGAAAACTGAGCGGCTTGTCGCGCAGGACGACGCCAAAGCGGCCCAGTGTGTAAATCTTGACGGGCCAAGGCCACTCCTCGATGTCGAGCGGCTCGGGCTTTACATCAAACTCGCGGGCCAGGTTGCGTGCAACATCCGGCTCGATCCCCTGAGTCAGCGCGACAAGCAAGAGCTCGGACAGGGCATTTTCATACCAGCGCAGGCGCATGCGGGAGCGGTCGTCATTCGCGCTGCGCAAAGCCTCTCGCAGCAATTCGTCCCGCCGCGCAAGGCATCCCTGACGGTGGGCCAGCCAAGCCTGATTCATTTCGATAACCGCTGCGAAATGGCTAGTCACCGGACCAACAATACCCGCACGGGCTTGTTGGAGGAGTTCGGTTGCGTTGGCATAGTCTCCAGCCGCGACGAGAATGTTCGCGCAGATGATACGCATGTGAAGCTCTGCGACAAACATGCCGGGGCGTCGGGGCATGCCGAGTGCATCGAGTACGAGTTTACGTGCCTGCTGCGCATGCCCTTGCTTGTCCGCGAGAATAGCCTTCACAAAGGGCGGCGGCGCGATGCGCAGATCCTTGAGCGGATGCTTGATCATTTCCAGCCTGTGAACACTCTGCTCCGCCTGCTCCAGCATCCCCGCCCGACATTGGCACAGCGCCCGGAATGTCTCGGCGTTCAGCATCACGTCATCCAGGCGATGTTCTGCGGTGATCACGATCGCCCGATCAAGGCACGAGAGCGCATCGTCGTATCGACCATGCATGTAATGCGTGTAACCCTCTACGGTAAGAAACCGGGCGGTTCGGATCGGCGCGGCATGATTCAAGCCGAGAAGCGGCGCTGCTTCTTGTGAAGCAATGCGTTCGGCGACCGGCTCTACCGCCAGATGACTGAAGTAATGCAGCATCGTTGCCGCCGCAAGCTTGAGGTTCACGTCGAGGGGTTGCATCAACAGCTCCTCCACCCGCGCGACCGAATAGGCGAGCAGAGGGTGCTCGGGGGCGCGAATCGTCGCGGCCATCACAATGGCCGAATGCACCCTCAGCTCTTCTTCGACAGTCGGCAGGTACAGCTTCTTCGCGAGAAGAGGCGCGATGTGATCAAGCCATCGATCGATTTCCGGAAAATGGCTGAACTCATAGCAGATGGCATCGAGGATGGCGGCACTGCACAGAATTTGCCCGAGCTCGTTCCCGGTTTCGAGGAATGTCTGGAAGGCGTTCTCAAGAACCGGCCGGGCCGCAGCGGGATCGACCAGGACTTTGGAACACCCCAGCCAATACCGGACAAACGGGTTGGCACGAAGATTCTTTTCCGGAAGCCTGAGCACCCACTCCTGCAAGGTCTGCCAACGGCCTTGCGCGATGAGTTTGGGCGCCAGAGCAACAATGATGCGGGTCGCCTCATCCCAACTGGCGGCCTCGAAATGCAGATCGAGTGCCGCCTCGGGTTGCTCTTCTTCGAGCAAAGTGGCGGCTTCGGTCTTGAGGCGGCGAAGTTCTCCCGGCTCGAAACACCTCAGTGCCTGAGAGCGCAGAAACTGCTGGAACAGCGCGTGATACTGGTACGTTGGAACGTCGCCCGGGCGGCGATGCGTGAACAAATGGCGCCGGTACAAATCGTCCAGAATTACTCCGGCCCTGACATTGCCGGTGAGCGCCTGCGCAACCGGCACCGTCACCCGCGGCAAGAACGCGGTAGTCGCCAGAAACCGCTGAATCCCGAGCGGTGCCCGATCAAAGATCTGGGACGCAAAGTAATCGAATATTTTCTCGACGCCAGCGCCCGCATCGCGCTCTCCGTTTGGGCTCTCCAGCAGCAAGGTGAGCCCCGCCGCCCAGCCACCGCTTTGCTCGTGCAGTCGCCCGACCTCGTTTTCGGAGAGTTGGGTTCTCTCGTTCGCGATATTGCGGGCTTCTTCTACCGTCAGCTTGAGCGCCTCCCAGTCGATGAGGCCGACCTTGTCATTGCCGATCAGCCGCGCATAACAGTCGGGAGGGTCTCTGCGGCTCACAGCGATGAGCATGATGCCGTCAGGGATCTCGTCTACGGCCTGCGCGATGAGTTGATGAAACTGTTGTCCGGGCAAAACTTCCTGGTAGTTGTCTAAAATCAGAATGGCGTTGTCCGGCAGCCGTGAGAACAGCTCCCGGAAAAAGCGCCGGGAGAATCCGTCAAGGTCCTGGAGATACTCTGTTGTCAGCAGCGGCAGCGGCCGCTGTCCTCTTCGGGTGAAGGTCTTCGCCGCCTCGCCCAGGTAATAGAAGAAGGTGGCGAGATCAGCATCGCCAGCGTCGACCTGGTACCAGATGCCTTTGATGCCGCGCGCATCGAGCCA
>JANOGH010000154.1:0-3213 GCA_031414075.1 Betaproteobacteria bacterium
CATGCGGCAAATTGACTAGAATTTGCCTGTCACCTGTCACCTGTCACCTGTCACCTGTCACCTGTCACCTGTCACCTGTCACCTGTCACTGCCCCATGCCCCGCTACCGCTTCCACACCCTGGACGTCTTTACCGACACCCCCTTCGGCGGCAATCCGCTGGCCGTGGTGCTCGATGCCGATGGCCTGGGCAGCGAACGCATGCAGACCGTCGCGGGCGAATTCAACCTGTCCGAAACGGTGTTCGTCCTGAACCCGGCGAAGGCCGGTGGCAATCGCAGGAAGCTGCGCATTTTTACGCCACAAACGGAATTGCCTTTTGCCGGCCACCCCACCGTGGGGACCAGCTATCTGCTCGCCAGGTTGAAACTGGTCGAACTGGATCCGGCGAATCCGGTGATGGTGCTGGAAGAAGGGGTCGGCGATGGATCGATGCCGGCGGATGACATTCGAAATATTTGAATCAATGGTTCGAAAACTCCCGCTAACAGATTCGCCCTGCCGCCCTTATATAGGTTCCATCTGGAAATGGCCTTGTCATTCGCGGCGACGGCTAAACGGGAGATCCCTATGATCGCTATGAGAAAAAGCGCCGAGCGTGGGTTCGCCGACCACGGTTGGCTCAAGAGTTTTCACACGTTTTCCTTCGCCGGATACCATGACCCCAGGAACATGGGGTTCGGGTCCCTGCGCGTGATCAACGAGGATCGTGTCGCGCCGGGGCAGGGCTTCGGCAAGCACCCGCATCGGGACATGGAGATCATCAGCTATGTGCTGGACGGCGAACTGGAGCACAAGGACAGCATGGGCACCGGCTCGGTGATCCGTCCCGGGGATGTGCAGCGCATGAGCGCCGGCACCGGCGTATTCCACAGCGAGTACAACCCCTCGCCGAAGAACGGCGTGCATTTCCTGCAGATCTGGATCGAACCGGGGGAACTCGGCATCAAGCCCAGCTACGAGCAGAAGTTCTTCGCTCCCGCGGAAAAGCGCGGCAAGCTGCGCTTGCTCGCCTCACCGGATGCTCGCGACGGTTCCGTCAAGATTTATCAGGACGCGCAACTGTACGCCGCACTCGTGGACGGCGATGAGGCAGTGACGCATCGGCTGGCCCGGGACCGCAAAGCTTATGTACACGTCGCACGCGGTGCCGTGACGGTAAACGGCCAGCCACTCGGCACGGGCGATGCGCTCAAGATAGAGGGCGAATCCGAAGTTGTCATCGATAACGGCGACCAGGCCGAAGTGTTGTTGTTCGATTTGGCATGAACTGACGGGGAGTGGAATGAAGATTTTTCTGACGGGGGCGACGGGCTACATCGGCGGATCGGTGGCGGAACGTCTGCTGCGCGAGGGCCATACGATAACCGGCTTGGTTCGAACCCCGCAGGGCGCGCAGGAGATCGAAAATCGCGGCATGCATCCCGTGCTGGGTACGCTCGACGATGCGCAAGTCATTGCGCGCGCCTCGCGTGAAGCCGATGCGGTGATCGACACGGCCGAAGCGAATCACGCCGGCGTGGTAGATGCCATTGCATCCGCGCTGCGCGGCTCCGGAAAGCCGTTCCTGCATACGAGTGGATCCGGCATCGTCGCCACCGTGGCGAACGGCGAACGCAGCGACTCGATCTACGATGAATACTCGAGCTTTGTACCCACGATTGCGCGCATGCAGCAGCGGGCCGCGATCGACCAGGTCGTGTTCGATGCGGCGAAGCAGGGCGTGCGTTCGATAGTAATACGTCCGACCATGATCTATGGCGAAGGCCGCGGCGTACGCAAGGAGAGTGCCCAGGTACCGGCGCTCATCGAGAACGCGAAAAAAAACGGTATCGGCCTGCATATCGGCAAGGGTGAAAACATTTGGGCCAACGTGCACATTGACGATGTCGCCGAACTCTATGTGCTCGCGCTGCAGAAAGCGCCTGCCGGCGCGCTGTACTACGTGGAGAATGGCGAGGAGGAGCTGAGAAATGTAGCGGCGTCCATCAGCCGCATGCTCGGCTTCGGTGGAAAGACACGGCAATGGTCCCCGCAGGAGGCGGAAGCCGCACTCGGACCAAAGGCGCATTCATCATTCGGATCGAACAGCCGGGTGAGGGGCAAGCGTTCGCGCGTCGAACTCGACTGGCAGCCGAAGGGCGTGACTATCTCTCGGGAGATCGAGCAGGGTCACTACCGGCGTGTCCATCGTCCTGCCTGAAACAACTCAATTCAGCTTTACGTACTCGTAGTCGACCGCCAGATTGTTGATGCCGCGATCGGGCGGCGCAATCCAGCTTGCCATTTTTCCCGGTTCGACGACGCGTTTCATCAGGCTGTGCACGAAGGCCCGGTCGGATTCGCTGGGGATCCATTCCGGCATGCGGCGATCGTATTCTTCCCGGCTGACCGGTTTGCCGAGCGGATCGGTCGGCACGCCGGCCCAGGCGCCGATGGCGCGACGGAAATGCGGACTTGGCAGCGACAGTCGAAATTCATGGCCCGCGCGCTGGATCTGCATGTTCCAGCGCTTGATGCCGATTTCACAATCCTTGATGTAGGACTGGCGCATCACTTCGTTCATGGCGTTGCGCAGGCTGACCGCCTCCTGGCCTTGCGGCGTTTCCAGGGTGAACGTCGTATCGCTGCAGACATGGTCCTTGTACTGCGTTTCGTCCGGCCGGCCCTTGATGCCGCTGGCGAACGAACTCGCCGCATTGGATGAGACTTCGGAGCCGAACAGGTCGAGCGAGGACGTGAACCAGAAATTCATGTAGCGCTGGATGGTCGGCAGGTCGATCGCGCCGTGATTGCGCACCGCCTGCGGTTCGTCGCTGCCGACCTCTTTCATCGCTTCGAGCGAGCGCCTCACCACACGTCCGACGCCGGTCTCGCCGACGAACATGTGATGCGCTTCCTCGGTGAGCATGAAGCGGCAGGTGCGTGACAGCGGATCGAACCCGGACTCGGCCAGGCTCTTCAACTGGAACTTGCCGTCGCGATCGGTGAAGTAGGTGAACATGAAGAACGACAGCCAGTCGCTGATCGGCTCGTTGAAGGTGCCGAGAATGCGCGGATTGTCGACATCACCCGAATGCCGCGAGAGCAGTCCTTCCGCCTCTTCGCGGCCGTCGCGGCCGAAGTGCGCGTGCAGCAGATAGACCATGGCCCAGAGATGCCGGCCTTCCTCGACGTTGACCTGAAACAAGTTGCGCAGGTCGTACAGCGAAGG
>JANOGH010000155.1:0-3249 GCA_031414075.1 Betaproteobacteria bacterium
CCGCAGAAAATCCTGGCGCTCGGCGAATCCGGACTGACGCCTTACATCCAGCGCATCGGCCTGTACCGGACCAAGACGAAGAACATCCTCGCCACTTGCAGAATTCTGCTGGAACAATTCGGCAGCGCAGTACCGTCGAATCGCGAGGACCTCGAAAGCCTGCCGGGTGTGGGCAGGAAGACCGCGAACGTCATGCTGAATACCGCCTTCGGCCAGCCGACGATTGCCGTGGATACCCATATCTTCCGTGTCGCCAATCGCACCGGCATTGCACCGGGCAAGAACGTCGTCGAGGTGGAGAAGCGCCTGCTCAAATTCGTGCCCGAGGAGTTTCGACGTGATGCCCACCACTGGCTGATCCTGCACGGGCGCTACGTCTGCAGGGCGCGGCGGCCGGAGTGCCCGGGTTGCCTGATCCACGACCTCTGCGAGTTCAGACAGAAGACCAAGATGACGCCATGATTGCGTAACGCATTCCCCGCCTCATCCCTCACCCGCCATGTTCAATCCGTCGCGCGCTGACGTTCGCCGCTTTTTCTTCGACGCCTGGGGCAAGTATCGCTCGCAGGCGCCGCTGGCAGGACTGGAACGCACCGCGGTCGAGATCGTTCTGCTGCATCCGGAATATCATCCGCTGCTCGACGATGCGGAACGCAAACTCGATCGCGATTATTCGCCGGACGGCGGCAATCTGAATCCCTTCCTGCATCTGTCGTTGCATCTGGCGATCGCCGAGCAGGTGTCAATCGACCAGCCGCGCGGGATCCGCGCGCTACTCGAGCAATTGCAGGCAACGCAGGGAACGCACGATGCGCTGCACGTGCTGCTGGAATGTCTCGGGGAAACGGTGTGGCAGGCGCAACGCACCGGCGCGGCGCCAGACGAAGCGGCTTATCTGGATTGCATCCGCCGCGGTCTCGGCTGAAGATTTTATTTCACTGAGAGCGCCGACCGCGCTGCGCAGCAGCCTGGCCGGTCAACGCCGGCGGCCCCGGCGCCGGGAATCAGCCGCCGGGCAGCGGCACGCCTTCGGAAATGTTGATCGAATGGCTGAATTTGCGGTCGTGGGTATCTTCCACCTCTATCTTCAGTTCCCCCTTTTCCTCGGGAGTAAAGAAGAAGCGGAAGTTCGGATTGTCCGACAGCGAAAAATCCACCTCCGCCTTCATCACCGGCTTGCCATCGAACGTCACTTTCACGCTGCGCACGAACTGGGGCACCTGGCCTTCCACAAAATTCGCGGCGAGCGGGGATTCGTTCGGGTGGCGGATTAAAAGCTGGACCAGATTGGGCTTGTGGTAGGTGATCATGTCGTCATCGAAGCGCAGCTTCATTTTGCCGAGCAGGGATTCCGCCAGTTTCTTGCCGTTGGGAGCGGAGCAGCCGCCCGCAGCCTTGACCCAGCGCTGCGACATATACAGCCTGCCATCGTTCATCTCCGCCACCGCCCTGACGAAGCTGAAGTCCTCGAAGCGCAGCCGCGTCTCGACCTGGGCACGGCCGCTGCCGGGTGTGAAATGAAAAACGCCTGCTACCGGCGACGGATTGCGCTCGACAATCACGTAGATTGACTTGATGTATTCCTTCTCGGTCTGATCGATCTGAGCCTTGACAACCACCGGGACCGTGGAAGCGTCGTCGGCACGCAAATTCAGATAGACGCGGATGACATCCCGCGTATCGGGGTTAATGACGCGATCGGCGAACATGATTTGCCTGATCGGACCCCAGTACTGGCTCTGCGCCGGATCCGGTTCGGCTTTTTCGTTGGCGTACGCCGGTGCGATCACAAGCAGGGCCAGAATGCCGCCTGCCGCCAGGCGCAAACACGTTTTCATTCCCTTCTCCTCCCGTCGGTGAGAAACTAAGCCGAGTATACCCCTTCATCGGGCCCGCGCATTTCTCGCGTCCCTATTCCCATTCCAGTTCGGCGTAGGCCGACGTCACATTGCGGCGGTGGAACAGGTCGAAAGACACCCAGTAGCCCGTTTCGGAAAGACCGACTTCGTCGGTGGCCTGCTGGATGGTCTTGCGACTGCGGATGGCGGCACGAGTTTCATCCAGTATCACCGTAAAGTAGCGTTGCTGCGCATCCAGCGGCTGCGGCCACGGCAGATTGCTGCGGCCATGTCCCGGCACGTACTGATCCGCTGCAATGGCGCGCAAATCCTTCATGACGGCAAGGAACCCGGTAATGGTGCCGTCGATCACAGGGGTGTGGCCGACGAACAACAGATCGGACAGCCACAACGTACGCGTCGGTGCGTCGAATACCGTCAGATCGTCGTCGGTATGCGCCGGAGGCCAGGCCTGCACAATGACCGTCCTGCCGCCCAGATCGAGTTCCAGCGGTTTTTTGATCAGCCGCGTCGGTTGGACGATCTCCGATCCGGCCGCGGCCGCGCCCAGGTCGCGTTGCAGCGAGTTCAGGTACGAACGGGAACGTGCTGCCAGTTGCGCCGGATAGTTTTCATGCGCGATAAACTGCGGCTGGTCATCGAGGAAGGCGGCGGCCCCGAAGAAATGATCCGGATGCACGTGCGTCAGCACGACATAGCAGACCGGCAGCGGCGTGACCCGGCGAATCGCCTGGCGCAGCGCACGACCCACCGGCAGGGATCCGCCGGCATCGACCGCCAGCACGCAGTGGTCGCCGACAATAAAACCGATATTGGCGTTGTCGCCGAGATTATCCGCAGAGCGCTCGTCGAAACTACCGTAGTGAACGAAATTGCCGGGGGCGATTTCGGTAACCTCGAAATTCTCGACTGACTGGGTACCTGCCGCGAACACAGGGGCCGCAGTGGCTGCCGCAAGGCAGGCCATGGCGACTGCGGAAAAGATCGTAATCGGGGCGTGCATCGAATTCGTATATTAGAGCAAAGAAGCTTGTCCGACTTGCCCTTGTCGCCCGCCTCGTTTACGGTGTGGCCGATGCCTCCGTTTCTGATATGCGCCATCTGGTTTGCTGCTGCCGCCATCGCAATACTGCCGTTGACGCTGCTCGCCCAGGAGGCGCTCCAGCCGGAAAAGGTCGCCGATGGTGTCTATGCTTTCATCGGCGATGCCGGCGAAATCACCGCGGCAAATCGCGGTTTCGTCGGCAACAGCGGGTTCATCGTCGGCCCGTCCGGGGTAACCGTCATCGATACCGGCACCTCCTATCGCCATGGCCGCCGCATGCTTGAGGCGATCGCGCGCATCACCGACAAGCCGGTCGATCTGGTGATCGTCACCCATGCGGTGCCG
>JANOGH010000156.1:0-4721 GCA_031414075.1 Betaproteobacteria bacterium
GCATTTCTGGATCGCCACGATCGGCGTGGTGCTCTACATCGCCGCAATGTGGATTGCCGGGGTGATGCAAGGTCTGATGTGGCGTGCGGTCAATGCCGACGGCACGCTGACCTATACCTTCGTCGAAAGCGTGAAGGCGACCTACCCGTTCTACGCCATCCGCCTGCTCGGAGGTCTGATGTTCTTCTCCGGCATGCTGATCATGGCCTGGAACGTCTTCAAGACGGTGTCGGGTGGCAAGGCTGCCGATGCGACCATCCCCATGCCGGCCGCCGCGCACGCATGACTTGATACGAAAGCCCAGAGGACAACGACATGGCAACAACGACCAATTCGTTTCAGGACAAAGTCGAGCAGAACGTCGGGCTGCTCATCGTGCTGGTCATCCTGGTGGTGGCCGTGGGCGGTCTGGTGGAAATCGTGCCGCTGTTCTTCCAGAAGTCGACCACCGAGCCGGTGGCAGGCCTCAAGCCCTACACGGCGCTGCAACTCGAGGGGCGCGACGTCTACATTCGCGAGGGCTGCTACAACTGCCACTCGCAGATGATCCGCCCGTTTCGCGCCGAAACCGAGCGCTACGGGCATTACTCGGTGGCGGGCGAATACGTGTACGACCACCCCTTTCAGTGGGGCAGCAAGCGCACCGGCCCCGACCTGGCGCGGGTCGGCGGCCGCTATAGCGACGAGTGGCACCGCCTGCATCTGAACCAGCCGCGCGACGTGGTGCCGGAATCGAACATGCCGGCCTATACGTGGCTCGCGCGGGCGCGACTGGACGAGAGCGTTACCGGCAGGAAAATGCGCGCGCTGCGGTTCGTGGGCGTTCCGTACACGGACGAGCAGATCGCAGACTCGGCGGAAGAAGTCAAAGGCAAGACCGAGATGGAGGCGCTGATCGCCTACCTGCAGGTGCTCGGCACTTCGATCAAGACGGTGAGGTGAACCATGGACATGGGCGTAGTTCGTTCGATCGTGACTGTTCTGGCGTTCATCACTTTCCTCGGCATCGTCGCGTGGGCCTACAGCAGCAAGCGCAAGCAGGCCTTCGACGCGGCGGCCCGGATGGCACTCGAAGACGACGAACCGATTGAAAACAGGAGCGGAAAGTGAGCGATTTCACCAGCGATTTCTGGGGCTTTTACGTCTCCATCATCACGGTGGTCAGCATCCTCGCGTGCGGCCTGCTGCTGTGGAAAATGAGCAGCCAGCGCGTGTCCGGCTCGAAGACCGAGACGATGGGCCATGTCTGGGACGGGACCCTCGAGGAGTACAACAATCCGCTGCCGAACTGGTGGCGCTGGATGTTCTACATCACCATCGTCTTCGGGTTTGCGTACCTGGCCCTGTACCCGGGACTGGGCAGGTTCGCCGGCCTCTACAAATGGACCTCCACCGGACAGTACGAGGCGGAAGAGGCCAGGGCCGCGGCAACGTTCGGACCGATCTTCGCCAAGTACGCGGCGATGGATATTCCGGCGGTGGCGGCGGACCCGCGGGCGCGCGAGATCGGACAGAGCCTGTTCCTGAACTACTGCTCGCAATGCCATGCTTCGGACGCTCGCGGCAGCCGCGGCTTTCCCAATCTCGCCGACAAGGACTGGCTGTACGGTGGCGACCCGGCGACGATCAAAACCACGATCCAGGGCGGGCGCAGCGGCATCATGCCGCCGATGGGGGCCGTGATCGGCGAGGACGGGGTGAAGGCGGCCGCGCACTACGTCATGTCGCTGTCCGGCATGAAGCACGACAACCTGCTGGCCGAAAAGGGCAAGGCACTGTTCGCTGCGAACTGCGCGGTCTGCCATGGGGCCGACGGCAAGGGCAATCCTGCCCTCGGCGCGCCGAACCTGACCGACAGCATCTGGTTGTATGGTGGCGGCGAGACGACGATCTCCGAAACCATCGGCAAAGGCCGCAACAACCACATGCCGGCATGGGGCGAATTCCTCGGCGATGCCAAGGCGCATATCCTTGCTGCCTACGTGTGGGGACTGTCTCAAAGGCAGTGACAGGTGACGGGTGACAAGTGACCAATGACAAGTGATAAGTGACAAGTGACGAATGACAGGTAAAGGATCGTTCGTGAGGAAGTTCTTGCGCGTCACTCGTCACTTGTCACCCGTTACTGTGTCAGCGTAGAAACATGGAATCTCCCCTCAAACCCCATCTTGTCGCACAGACCGAACCGGTAGAGCAGGCGCTCTTCGAGATCCGCCAGAAGATCTATCCGCGTGCCGTCACGGGAAAATTCGTCGCGTGGCGCTGGTTCTTCGTCTGGGCGACCCAACTGGTGTTCTACGGCATGCCGTGGTTGTCCTGGAACGACCGCCAGGCGGTCCTGTTCGACCTGGTGCACCGCAAGTTCTATATCTTCGGGCTGGTGTTCTGGCCCCAGGACATCGTCTACCTCACGGTCCTGCTGATTATCTCCGCGTATTCGCTGTTCCTGTTCACGGCAGTGGCCGGCCGGCTTTGGTGCGGCTTCGCGTGCCCGCAGACGGTCTATACCGAAATTTTCCTGTGGATCGAGCGCATGATCGAGGGCGAGCGGCCCAAACGCATGAAGCTCGACCAGTCGCCGCTATCCGCGCGCAAGGTCGGTATCAAGACGGCCAAACATGCTGCCTGGATCGCGCTCGGCCTGTGGACCGGTTTCACCTTCGTTGGCTACTTCACGCCGATCCACACGCTCGCGGCCGAGGTGGCCGGCCAGGGGCTCGGTTCGTGGGAAACCTTCTGGATCCTGTTCTACGGCTTTGCGACGTACGGCAATGCCGGCTGGATGCGCGAGCAGGTGTGCAAGCACATGTGCCCCTACGCGCGGTTCCAGAGCGTGATGTTCGACCAGGACACGCTGGTCATCACCTATGACGGCGAACGCGGCGAGCCGCGCGGGGCAAGGTCGAAGAGCGCCGACCACAAGGCGAAGGGGCTGGGCGACTGCGTCGATTGCGGTATCTGCGTGCAGGTGTGTCCCACCGGCATCGACATCCGCAAAGGGCTGCAATACGAGTGCATCGGCTGCGCGGCCTGCATCGACGGCTGCAACCAGGTCATGGACAAAGTCGGCTACCCGAGGGGACTGATCCGCTACACGACGGATAACGCCATCAAGAAGCACTTGAGCCCGACGGAAATGGTCCGGCGCGTATTCCGGCCACGCGTGCTGATCTACACCGGGATTCTGTGGGTCATCATCATTGCCGCCGGCATCACGCTCTACCAGCGGGTGCCGGTGAAAGTCGACGTGATCCGCGACCGCATCGGTTCGTCGCGCGACACTGACGAAGCCGGGATCGAGAACGTCTACCGGCTGCAGATCATGAATACCTCCGAGGTCCCCCGCCGGTTCCTCATTTCCGTGAGCGGGATCGACGGCATGGAGATCAACGGATTGGAACGCGAGGGCGGCCGGCATGCGGTCGAAATCGGACCGACCTCCTCGCGCATGATTCCGGTGCGCATCGAGGCGGCCCGCGATCGTGTGCACAAGGGCGCCAATGCGATCGTCTTCAGGGTCCAGTCGGTGGGTGAAGGCGATTCCATCGTGATCACGGAGAAAGCCAGTTTCGTCGTCCAGTGAGGAACACATGAACCCAAATGCAACGGTTTGCGCAATACCCTGGTATCGCGAGCCCTGGCCGTGGCTGTTGATGGCGGGGCCGGCGCTGGTGGTGGTGGCGGGCATGATCACCGCGTGGATCGCGGTCACGCACGAGGACGGCCTGGTTGCCGATGACTATTACAAGCGTGGACTGACGATCAATCAGGAGCTGCGGCGCGATTCCGCAGCGGCGTCGCTCGACGTCAAGGCACGGATCATGTTCGGTGATTCGGCTGTGCGCGTGTTCCTCTCGTTTCCCGCGCCGATGCCGAAACGACTGGCGCTGCAACTGGTGCACCCGACGCGCGCGACGCTGGACAGGCGCATCGTTCTCGATGCCAGTCCGGCCGGGTGGTACGAGGGGCGCCTCGCAGGGTGGGGCACAGGGCGGTGGGGCGTGCTGCTGGAGGACGAGGCGCGAACCTGGCGTCTGACCGGCGAACTGAAGGCGGACAACACGGGTAGCCTGGAACTGTCTGCCCGGCCGCAACGGGAATAGCGAGGCTGCTATGAATCCACGCAAACTGATCTGGATCTTCTGGCCGTCGTTCATCGTGGCCGGCATCGCGGAAGGGATTTTCTTCACCATCTTCGATCCGATGGAAATGAACGTCTTCGGCGACCCGGTGACGTGGAGCCGTACCGGGGTCTACTCGCTGGGTTTCTTCGCCTTCTGGGCGGTGACGTCGGCGTCCAGCGCGTTGACGTGTTTCCTGCAGAAGACCCCCGCCGAAATCAATCAATGCCCGATCGACGATCCGTCGCAACGGCCGCCGGGCTGCCCGAGACGGGAAGAGGGTGGTTGCTGCTAGCCGGACACGGCATAAAGGAAACTTAGTAGACTGCGTACCCCGCCCATCCGGTTGCACCCTCAGCAACGCAAGCCGCTGCAGTAACGATAACAAAATGCAACTTACATTCCTCGGTGCAACCGGCACGGTCACCGGCTCGAAATACCTGGTTACCGCGGGAGACCGCAGAATCCTGGTGGACTGCGGCCTGTTCCAGGGCCTGAAGCAATTGCGGCTGCGAAACTGGGAGCCTTTGCCCGTGGACCCAGGTTCGGTGGATGCGGTCGTCCTCACCCATGCGCATATCGACCACAGCGGTTACCTGC
>JANOGH010000157.1:0-4637 GCA_031414075.1 Betaproteobacteria bacterium
CCCACATCTTTTGGCCACCAGTCGAAACAGGTCTCGTGAATTTCTATCTCATTCCTTGGTTTTCTCCGTGTCCTCTGTGTCCTCTGTGCCTCTGTGTTGGGTGTAGACCGCTTTATTCAGGCCGCATCTGCGGAAACAGGATCACGTCGCGGATGCTGGGGCTGTCGGTCAGCAGCATGACCAGACGGTCGATGCCGATGCCTTCGCCCGCCGTGGGGGGCAATCCGTATTCCAGCGCGCGGACATAATCGGCGTCGTAGTACATCGCTTCCTCGTCACCGGCTTCCTTGGCCTGCGCCTGCTGCTGGAACCGTGCGGCCTGGTCTTCCGGGTCGTTCAATTCCGAGAAACCGTTGGCCAGTTCGCGGCCGGTGATGAACAGTTCGAAGCGGTCGGTCACCGCCGGATTCTTGTCGTTGCTGCGCGCCAGCGGCGAAACGTCGGTTGGATGGGCGACGATGAAAGTCGGCTGGATGAGCTTGTCTTCGGTGGTTTGCTCGAACAGCTTGAGTTGCAGCAGGCCCAGCCCGTCAGTGGGGAAGACCTCGACTTTGAAGCTCTCCAGCGCGCCGCGCAGGGTTTCGACTCTCGACAGGTCCGGCAACGAATACCTGGGGTTGTACTTGGCGACGGCCTCGGCCATGGTCAGGCGGTCGAAAGGTTTGCCCAGATCGATGGCTTCGCCCTGATAGCTAAGCGTCGTGCCGCCGGTCACCTGTTGGGCAAGCCCCCGGAGCAATTCTTCCGTGAGGCCCATCAGGTAGTGGTAATCCTGATACGCCTCGTAGAACTCCAGCATGGTGAACTCGGGATTGTGGCGGGTCGACATGCCTTCATTGCGGAAATTGCGGTTGATCTCGAACACCTTCTCGAAGCCGCCCACCACCAGACGCTTCAGATAGAGCTCCGGGGCGATGCGCAGGAAAAGTTCCATGTCGAGTGCATTGTGATGAGTCACAAAGGGCCGCGCCGCCGCGCCGCCGGGTAGCGGCTGCATCATCGGCGTTTCCACCTCGAGATAGCCGCGTGCAACGAAAAACTCGCGCATCGCCTGGATGATGGCGGAGCGCGCCTTGAATACCCGTTGCGATTCCGGATTGGTGATCAGGTCGAGATAACGCTGGCGGTATTTCTGTTCCTGGTCCGCGAGTCCGTGGAATTTCTCCGGCAGCGGGCGCAGCGATTTCGACAGCAGTCGCACGGCACTGACTTTGATGGTGAGTTCGCCGGTCTTGGTCTTGAACAGCGTGCCTTCGGCCCCGAGGATGTCGCCCAGATCCCAATGCTTGAATGCCGCGTGGGCGGTTTCTCCGGTGACGTCATTGGTGACGTACAGCTGGATGCGGCCGGACATATCCTGCAGCGTGGCAAAACTGGCTTTGCCCATCACGCGCTTGAGCATCATGCGGCCGCCGACGGCAACCTTGATTGCCGCCGGTTCCAGCTCCTCGTTTATTTTGGCGTCGCAGTCGCGATGCAGATCGGCGGCAAGGTGGGTGCGGCGGAAGTCGTTCGGAAAGGCGTGGCCTTCGCCGCGCAGCGCTTTCAGCTTTGCCCTGCGCTCCTCGATGACCTGGTTGGTATCGACCGCCGGGGTGGTTTGTCCCTTGTCTTCCATGTTCTATACGCCTTGCTTCAGACTGGCATTGATGAAATCGTCGAGGTCACCGTCGAGGACGGACTGGGTGTCGCCCTTTTCCACGTTGGTGCGCAGATCCTTGATGCGCGACTGGTCGAGCACGTAGGAGCGGATCTGGTGTCCCCAGGCGATGTCGGTCTTGGAATCTTCCATGGCCTGTTTCTCTTCGTTGCGCTTGCGCATTTCCAGTTCGTATAGGCGAGCCTTTAGCATCGACATCGCTTCAGCGCGATTGCGGTGCTGGGAACGATCGCTCTGGCACTGTACGACGATGCCGGTCGGATTGTGAGTGATGCGGATGGCGGAGTCGGTCTTGTTGATGTGCTGGCCGCCGGCACCGCTGGCGCGGAAAGTATCGACGCGCAGGTCCGCGGGATTGATGGCAATTTCGATTGTATCGTCTACCTCGGGATAGACGAATACGCTGGCGAATGAGGTGTGGCGCCTGGCATTTGAATCGAACGGCGACTTGCGCACCAGCCGGTGCACGCCGCTTTCGGTGCGCAGCGTACCAAAAGCGTAGTCCCCGCTGACCTTGAGCGCCGCGCTCTTGAGCCCGGCAACATCGCCGGGAGATTCTTCGAGCACCTCGACCTGGAAACCACGGCGATCGCAGAATTTCAGATACATGCGTTCGAGCATCGACGCCCAGTCCTGCGCCTCGGTTCCGCCGGAGCCGGACTGGATGTCGAGGAAGCAATTGTTAGGGTCCATCGGATTGGAGAACATGCGGCGGAATTCCATTCCAGCCACGATCTTTTCCATGTCCGCGATGTCTTCGGCGATCGCGTTCAGCGCGGCATCGTCATTCTCGGCGCGGGCCATGGCAAACAGGTCGCGCGCATCGCGTAACCCCTGATCGAGCTTTTCCAGCGTGGCGACGACGGATTCCAGTTGCTTGCGTTCACGGCCCAGGTCCTGGGCACGCTTCGCGTCGTTCCAGATTGCGGGATCTTCGGCGAACCGGACGACTTCGATCAGGCGGTTGCGTTTGCCTTCGAAGTCAAAGATACCTCCGCAGCTCTTTGGTACGGGAATCGAGGTCGTCGAGCTGGTGGGCGAGGGCGTTGAGCTGTTCTGCTTCCATGTGGAAATCTGATCCGATGAGAGTTGCAAGGCGGCAAGGTGCGAATTTTAACCGATGTCGCCGGCGGGCCCGCCTATTTGATGAGCAGAAGCGCGACGACCAGCCCGATCGCAACGGCCGCCATGTTCCCGGCACAGCGGCCGAACAGCGGCCGGCCCCCCACTACCAGGATCAGGCCGAGCTTGAAGACCGTGTTGGCGATGATCGCGAGCACAACCGCGATCGCAACCTGGTCGCTGGCCAGCGTGCCGATGTTGAACAGACGCTGGCTGGAAAGGGTGATGGCATCCACGTCGGTCAGGCCGGAGACCAGGGCGACCGCGTACAGACCGGCGCTTCCGGCAATGTCGGACAGCCAGGCCGCGAGCACCAGTACGACCGCGTAGGCGGCAGCGAAGGTCAGTGCGGTGCGGATCTCGGTTGGATTCTTGATGTCCGGCATCGGCGACCCGCCGTTCGAGGCACGCCACGCATTGCCAAAGCCAAGGCCGGCCAGCCCGAGAAGCAGGCCCCCGCCGAGGACCGGTAGCAGGGTATGCAGCAATGCCGGAGAGATGAACGCCGTGAGAATGGCCAGGCGCACCAGGAGCACCAGGTTGGCCAGCACAATGACAGTAACGGCCACGCTGCGCATGCCCGCATGCTCGCGGCCATGGCGTGCATAGACCAGCGTCGTTGCGGTGCTCGACACCAGGCCGCCGAACACGCCCAGCAGCGGGGCGCCGTAACGCAGGCCGACCATGCGCATGGCGATGTACCCGGCCAGGCTTACCCCGGAGATCAACACCACGATGGTCCAGATCTGATAGGGATTCAATGCGGCATAAGGGCCGTAGTCCCGATTGGGCAGAATCGGCAGCACAATGAAAGTCAATACCGCGAATTGCAGGATGGAAATCAGGTCGCGACGCTCGAGTTTTTCGGTGATGCCATGTAACTCGGCTTTGAAATAAAGCAGACTCGTGGTGACGATCGCCAGCATCACGGCCAGCGCTTCGAAATCGAGCCAGACCATTGCCGCCAGTACATAACAGACGACGACTGCGATGACCGTCGTGGTTCCGGGTTCGTGTTGCTCGTCGTCCCGGGCATAGGCGGCGATGATCATGGCACCGACGAGCAGCAGGCCGGCGATGAGGATGGCAGGTGAACCGGTTTTTTCGCTGAGCAGTGCAGCTGCCGCCCCGAACAGTGCGACGAGCGCAAAGGTGCGCAGGCCGGCCTTCGCGCCGGCATGGCGTTCACGCTCCAGGCCGATCAGCAAGCCGATTGCCAGGCTGGCGGCAAATGCCGGCAGCCTTTCGAGCTCAGTGCCGTGCAACCAGATCAGTTCCAGAGCTTCCTCCTGCGTCCGCGCCCGGCTGCCAATGATCCAGCACCAGTTGCACCGAGCGTTTGCCGTTGTACTCGTTTACCTGCACACGGTAGACCGTGCCAACCCTCGCGGGAAGAGGGGCCTCTTGTCCGAACAGGATTGCGTCCAGCACGTCTTGCCCGCCCGGCCGGCGCAGCCGCAGTTTCAGATGCCGGCCGCCGACGATGCGTTGCTCGAGTACCTCGAAATCGTCGAA
The DNA here is from genome assembly GCA_031414075.1 of Betaproteobacteria bacterium. Taxonomy (GTDB): domain Bacteria; phylum Pseudomonadota; class Gammaproteobacteria; order Burkholderiales; family JACQAP01; genus JACQAP01. Next base: position 4,298 of record JANOGH010000157.1, read on the forward strand.
AAAACTCGGCACGGCAAATCCCTGTCCCCATACCTGGGCTTCGAGCGTCTCGGCGAAATCGAGAGTCATCTCCGACAGCGACAGTTCGCCATCGGTCTCGATCAGGCGCTCCAGGTCAGCGGGACCGACGAGCGTGCGCACGACCGCTTCGAAGGCGGTGGTGAAATCCGCGACATCGACCCGCCGGATCGTCAGTCCCGCTGCTGCGGCGTGACCGCCGAAGCGCAGGATCAGGCCAGGATGACGCTTGGTGACAAGGTCGAGCGCGTCGCGCAAATGCAATCCGCGAATGGACCGCCCTGAACCTTTCGCCTCGCCGCCGTCGGCAGGCGCAAAAGCG
>JANOGH010000158.1:0-7210 GCA_031414075.1 Betaproteobacteria bacterium
CCTCAAGCCCGCCCTTCCAGAGGATAACTGATCATGTCTTCCCGTAACGAAGCCCGCTCCTACTGGTTCGTCGTCCTGCTGGCCGCCGCGTTCTTGATGGTCACCATGGGATCGCGGCAGTCGCAGGGCTTGTTCCTGTCACCGCTCAATACCTCCACCGGACTCGGCATCGCCACCATCAGCCTGGCCATGGCGATAGGTCAGTTCGTCTGGGGCGCGGTGCAGCCAGTAGCCGGCGCGATCGCCGACCGCTACGGTCCGGGACGCGTGCTCGTCGGCGGCATCTTCCTGCTGGCACTCGGCTCGGCGATCACGCCGTTCATGACGACTGCGGAAGGGTTGATTTTCTCGCTCGGCATCCTGGTGGCAGCGGGCTCGGGTGCAGGCAGCTTCTCCGTATTAATCGGGTCGGTCGCACGCCACATGCCACCGGAAAAGCGCGGCATGGCCGCAGGGGTTATCAATGCCGGCGGATCGTTCGGGCAGTTCGTGTTCGCGCCGATTACGCAGGGGCTGATCGGCGCATTAGGCTGGATGGGCGCAATGTGGTCGATCTCCGCAATTGCGCTTGGGGCCCTGCCGATCACCCGCGCCCTGCGCGGCAGACCCGCGACCGCAGCGGAACACGCGCGCTCAGCGGCCGCCAATCCGGCGGACAAGGGTATGAAGGCTGCGCTGCGCGATGCGGCAAAAGACCGCAGCTACCTTCTGCTGCACGCAGGCTTCTTCACCTGCGGATTCCATATCGCCTTCCTGATTACCCACCTCCCTGGCGAAGTGCAGTTGTGCGGATTGTCGGCGCAGGTGGCAAGCTGGTCGCTGGCCATCATAGGCCTGGCCAACATCCTGGGCAGCCTGCTGGCCGGCTGGGGAACGCAAAGATATCGCAGTAAGTACATTTTGTTCTGGATGTACAGCTCGCGCGCATTGCTGATCCTGATCTATCTTGCCGCGCCGAAAACCGCGCTCACGTTTTATCTTTTTGCCGCGGGCCTCGGGCTGACCTGGCTTGCGACCGTGCCACCCACCGCGACCATCGTCGGCAAGCTGTTCGGCACCCGCTATCTGGCAACCCTGTTCGGCCTGACGCTGCTGTCGCACCAGATTGGCGCCTTTCTCGGCGCCTGGCTGGGCGGACTCGCTGTCGTCAACCTCGGTGACTACACGGTCATGTGGTACCTCGATGCCGGGCTCGCGGCTTTCGCAGCCCTGGTCAACCTGCCGATCCGCGAAGCCGGCGTCGCGTCAAAACGACAGGCCACCTGAGCCGTCACGGTCGCGGCGAATCGCGTAACATGCCTCGTTGCCGCCGCAGTCGACAGGCGCGATCCGGATTCTCTTTATGGCCGAACCAGGCAACTGGGCATTTCCGAAAGGCTTGCAACCGCGGCAGGGCGAGCTGCAATTCGACCTCGACTCGGCAGTGGACGCAGTCGTGCAACTGCGCTCGGAAATCCCCGAAGATGCCTTCACGGCTTCGATCCTCGGCACCGAACGCGCCGGCAACGGTGTTGTCATCCGCGACGACGGCCTCGTCCTCACCATCGGCTATCTCATTACCGAAGCCAGCCGCATCTGGCTGACGACCAATAGCGGCCTGGCGGTCGCGGGTTACCCGCTGGGGTACGACCAGGCCAGCGGATTCGGACTGGTGCAGCCACTCGGCCGCCTCGGCGTGCCTGCGCTGCCGCGCGGCAGCGCGTCTTCCTGCGCGCTCGGCGACAACGTCATCGTCATCGGCCATGGCGGGCGCGCGCATGCATTGAAGGCGAAAATCATCGCCAAACGCGAATTCGCCGGTTACTGGGAATATGTGCTCGACGAAGCCTTGTTCACTGCCCCCGCGCATCCGCTGTGGGGAGGCGCGGCGGTGGTGGGAGACGACGGCCGGCTGCTCGGCATCGGTTCGCTGCTCGTGGACGAGGTACTCGACGGCAAGCAGGCGCAGGGCAACATGATCGTGCCGATCGACCTGCTCGAACCGATCCTGGACGACCTGATGAAACTGGGGCGCTCGAGCCGCCCGGCGCATCCCTGGCTGGGAATGTATGCGGCGGAGGCGAGCGGCCAGATCGTTGTCGGCGGCCTGGCCAAGGACGGCCCGGCGCATCGTGCCGGCATCCGCCAGGGCGACATGGTGCTTGATGTCGCCGGCCGGCGTGTTTCATCGCTGGCGGACCTGTTCCGCAGAATTTGGGCGCTCGGTGCCGCCGGCACGGAAATTCCGCTGACGCTGGCTCGCGAAGGGTCATTACTCAACGTACGTCTGCAATCGGCCGATCGCAATGACTTCCTGAAGAAGCCCTCCCTGCACTAGCTCTCGGCATCAGCCGAAGCCGCGAAGTTGCTCTGATCTTGTCTGAATGCTGATCGCACAATAGGGTCACAGCGGCAGACGCGGGACTTGCGCAAGCAGTTATGCCGTGGCGGCCCTTCCCTGCTTTTTGCTTCTAGCGAGCAGCATCAGGGCAATCGCCATGTTCACGACATTCCACGCGATGCCGTTGATGAACGCCACCTTGTACGAGCCGGTCAGGTCGAAGATCACGCCGGACATCCAGCCGCCCAGCGCCATGCCCAGCAGCGTTGCGGTGATGACGATGCCGATGCGCGCGCCGGCCTCCTTCGGCGAGAAGTACTCACGGATGATGATGGCGTAAGACGGCACGATGCCGCCCTGAAACAGGCCGAACAAGGCCGATATCACGTATAGCGAGACGAGCCCGTCGAACGGCAGGAACAGCAGCAGGGCGAAGCCCTGTAAGCTCGATCCGATCAGCAACGTGCGCAGCCCGCCGATGTGGTCGCAGATCCAGCCGAAGGTGAGGCGGCTGATGATGCCGCAGCCGAGAAGCAGCGACAGCATCTGCGCCCCGCGCGCGGCGCCGTAACCGAGGTCCCCGCAGTAGGCGATCAGGTGCACCTGCGGCATGGACATGGCGACGCAACAGCTTATGCCGGCTACGATCAGCACGTTCTGCAATGCTTGCGGCGATAGTCCCAGCGGACGGCCGCGCCGCGTCGTGTCGCGCGTATTCGTGGATTCGCCCTCGTGTTGCGTCGGCGCCCTCCTGTGCAGGGTCAGCACCAGCGGCAACATGGTGGCCACGCAGAAGATCGAGATGCCGGAGAAGGTCTGCCGCCATCCGCTCGTCTCGATGAAATGCTGCACAACCGACGGCCAAAGTGTCCCGGCGAGGTAGTTGCCGCTGGCAATGATGGCCACGGCGATGCCGCGCCTGCGGGCGAACCAGTGCGACATATCGGCAAGCAGCGGCGAGAAGGTCACCGAGCTGCCGAAACCGATGAGCACGTGGGCGAACGAATATTGCCAGAGCGTCGAAGCCGACGCCGCGGCAGCGTACCCGAGCGTAAGGCAAAGGATGCCGACGACGACCGGCGGCAGGATTCCGAATCGATCAGACATGCGCCCCAGCATGATCCCGCCGACGCCGAAACCGAGCATCGTCAGGGTATACGGAAGCGAAGCATCCGCGCGCGCGACGCCGAACTCCGCCTGCACCGCCGGCAACGCAACGATTACCGACCACATGCCAACGCCGCCGATAGTCGCAAGAATCAGCGCCAGTACCAGCCGAATCCACGCGTAAGTGGAATCCACTCCGCCATGGGTCACGCCATTATTATTCTGTTGAGTGTCCCTCACCGTGCCGGATTGTGCCTGAAATCCCGTGCTCCCGATAAAAGCGCCCACTACGGAGGACGCGGAGTGCGGGGCCGGCGCCGGTCGGCGATAATACGCGTCAAATGCAGGACCGCTGTCCGCAGGGTGGCGCTTTTCCTGCGTTCGTCATGGTCCTCACGGGAGTAAAACAATGAAGCTCGAAGGAGCAGTGTGCATCGTCACCGGCTCGGCCGTCGGTACCGGGTCAGCCTGCGCAATCCAGCTCGCAAGGAAGGGCTGCCGCGTCGTCGTCAATTACACCAAGAGCGAAAAAGACGCGAGGCAAACCGTCGCCGCCTGCAAGACAGCCGGCGCGGAAGCGATCCTGGTCAAAGGCGACGTGGGCAACGACGCCGATTGTCGCGCGCTCGCCAAGGCAGCGCTGGACAAGTGGGGACGCATCGATGCGCTGGTCAACAACGCCGGCATTACCAAGTTCACCGCCGCTACCGATCTCGATGGCCTCGATGCAGAGGATTTCCAGCGCATTTACGCGGTCAATGTCATCGGCCCCTACCAGATGACCCGCGCCTGCGTGCCGGCAATGAAGAAACAGGGCAAGGGCGCGATCGTCAACATTTCCTCCATCTCCGGTGTCATGGGCATCGGCTCGTCGACCGCCTATATCGCATCCAAGGGCGCGCTGAACGCGATGACGCTCGCGCTCGCGCGTTCTCTCGCTCCCGAAATTCGAGTCAACGCAGTTTGTCCGGGATTGATCGAAACGCGCTGGCATCTCGACCGTTACAGCAAGGAGGAATACGCCAGATTCAAGGCCAATTACGAGAAGACCGTGCCGCTTGCAAAGGCGGCGAGTCCCGACGACGTGGCCGAAGTCGCGATCTGGCTGATCGAAGGCGCCGATCTGGTGACCGGCGAATCCATCCTCGTAGACGCGGGCCTGCATCTTGGCAAATTCTAGCGTCGCCTCCTCAACCGTTGATCGCCACCGGGATAACGCAGGGTACCGGTACCGGCGATGATTTTTAGACCGCCTGACCCGACGCAATGAAAATCCAGCTATTCTCGGATCTGCACCTGGAGCATTCGCACCGGCACCCGCCGTTCTCGCTTCCGGCAATGAGTGCCGATGTGGTGGTGCTGGCAGGCGATATCGACAATGGCACGCGCGCCATAGACTGGGCCGAGAAAACCTTTCCGGACCGGGCTGTGCTTTACGTTCCGGGCAATCACGAGTACTACGACGCCGAACTTCAGACGGCCGCCGCCGCATTGAAAGCGCGAGCCCGACGCAGCGCAAACGTGCAAGTGCTGGACAACGACGAATTGACCATCGACGGCGTGCGCTTTCTCGGCAGCACGCTTTGGACCGACTTCGAACTGTTCGGCCGGGACAGGATGACACCGGTCATCGCCGAGTCGCTCAGATGTGTCGTGGACTTTCGCAAGATCCGCCTGGGTCGAGATTTCCTCACGCCGCAGCAAACCATCGACCTGCATCGCGACGCGGTAAGCTTTCTGCAGGAACGGCTGGCGCAGCCGTTCGCCGGAAAGACTGTGGTCATCACCCACCATGCGCCTCATCCGAACAGCGTCCACCCACGATGGACCGGCAACCTCGCCAATGCCGCGTTCGTGTCGGACCTGACCCGGCTGATGGGAAAGTCAGCTCTGTGGTTTCACGGCCATACTCACGACAGCTTCGATTTCACTGTTCATGGCACACGCGTGCTCGCCAATCCGATGGGTTACCGGACCTCGAACTGGCGCGCGGCGCGGACGGCTGACGCACCGCTTCGGGTAGTTTCTGAAAACGAGCGATTCGATCCCGCCATGGTTGTCGAAATCTGAATTCGCCTGGACTGCCTGCGCTTTGTCGCCGCTGGTCTAATTGCCAATCAGTATTTTGATCAGCTCCGGATCGCTGACCGATGCCGTCAGCAACTCCTTCGCCAGGATGGACTGGAAGCTCTGCGTCTTATCGATCATGCTGCGAGCTTCGTCGGCCCGAAGGAAACGGGCGAGATGTTCCAGCTCCGCAGTGGAGAAAGTCTGCGCCATGCTGCGCGAAATGACGCCGCGCAGTGATGCCATGACAGCGGGATCGGACAAGGCGGCGAGCGCACGCTTGTGCTGTTCGGCGGGCAGAGAATTGAGTGCTTCATAGAGCTGGCGCGTCGCGATCAGGCGGTAAGCGGGAAGCTCGAACAGGTGAGTGGCGGCATCCAGCCGGTTACCCGGCGTATCCGCCGCGGGCGCGGCAATGGCGAGCGCCGATACGAACAAAGAGAGAGCGACAAAAAGCGCGCGAATCATGGAACCTCCTTTCGCAAAAAAACAGCCTGCGCCGCTTGGGCAGTTGCGCCACGGCGAAGTTCCGGCACGCCCGCCGTGGCAGACGCATCGCCGAAGTCAGCGCATGATCTTCTTGAGCGTATGCCGCCGGGCGCGGATGTAAGGGCGAATTTCCTTCGGCCAGCGGCCCTTGTCCACGGCGTTTGCCCAGGCGTCGCTGAGCAGGACATCCGCGCTTTCCAGTTCGTAGATGGCACTGTATTTCGGCTCGCCTTCGGCGACCAGCGGCTTCTCTCGTCCGTCTATCCTCATCGAGGCGCCCGGCTCGGACGTTACCCGGGTTACCGCCAGCACACCTGGCACCTTGAGCAGGAATGGCACATGCTCGGCATCGTAGATCTCGTTGAACAGGACCTCCTTGGCGGGATCGATGTCGAGGCCGGCGGTGAAGACGTACCTGGCTTTCGGATGCATGACTTGTCCTCCGGAATAGAGTCGGGCACGATCGAGGCGCACCCGGTCCAGCGATGTTAACAGCCCGCGCGGCGTTTGGCGGAAATCGTTCGATGGCGCGACAGGCCGTACCATGGCGATAATGCAGGAAGCGCAACGATCCGGCAGCCCTGTCGCGTATCGAGGCCCGAATTCGACGACACGGACAGACGGAGGTTGTGATGAAACTGTTTTTTCTCGTCCTCGGCTCCTTTTTTGCCGCGCTTTCCGGTGGCCAGGCGTCGGCTGCCGACCGCTTCAAAATCGATCCCGCCCACACGTTCGCGCATTTCGCCGTCGTGCATACCGGCATTTCCTCCGTGCGCGGTCGGATGGGCGTCATCAAGGGAAGCGCAACACTGGATGCCGACAAACAGACCGCGGAAGTCACCGTGGACCTCGACCTGCGCTCGATCGATACCGGTGTAAAAAAGCTCGATGCAGTGCTCAGCGACGAAATGTTCTTCAACGTAGCCAAGTACAAGACGGCCCGCTTCGCCGGCAAGGCCGTGACGTTCAGGGACGGCGTGCCGTCGAATTTCGAAGGAGAACTGACGATTCGCGGCGTGACGAAGTCGGTTCATCTGACCGCCGATCACTTCGTCTGCAAGCAGGTCAAGATCATGGTTCTGGATCGCTTTGTCTGCGGCGGCGACCTGCAGACGACTTTGAAGCGATCCGATTTCGGGCTGGACAAGTATTTGTCGATGGTCAGCGACGAAGTGCGGCTCGTGATATCGGTCGAGGCGATCCGGGAGGAGAAATGAAGGCACTAGG
>JANOGH010000159.1:0-4126 GCA_031414075.1 Betaproteobacteria bacterium
TCTGGGACATCCTGGAAGAGGTCATTCGCGAACACCCGGTGATGCTGAACCGCGCGCCCACTTTGCACCGCCTGGGTATTCAGGCGTTCGAGCCGGTGTTGATCGAAGGCAAGGCCATTCAGTTGCATCCGCTGGTGTGCGCGGCGTTCAACGCCGACTTCGACGGCGACCAGATGGCGGTGCATGTGCCGTTGTCCCCGGAAGCGCAGATGGAGGCGCGCACACTGATGCTGTCGACCAACAATATCCTGTCGCCTGCTAACGGCGAGCCGATTATCGTGCCGTCGCAGGACATCGTGCTGGGCCTTTACTACATGACGCGCCAGAAAATCGGCGCGCGCGGCGAAGGCATGATTTTCAGCGACGTCGCCGAAGTGCAGCGAGCCTATGACAACAGGCAGGCCGAGCTGCATGCGCGAGTGCTGGTACGCATCAAGGAACTGCAGAGGGACGCGGATGACAATGTGACCGAGAAGATCACCCGCTACGACACGACTGTCGGTCGCGCGCTGCTTTCCGAGATTCTTCCGCCGGGGCTGCCGTTCGAACTGATCAACAAAGCGCTCAAGAAGAAAGAGATCTCCAAGCTGATCAACGCCGGTTTCCGGCGCTGCGGCTTGCGTGAAACGGTGATCTTTGCCGACAAGCTGATGTACACGGGCTTTACCTATGCGACCCGCGCCGGTCTGTCGATCTGCGTGGACGACATGGAAATCCCGCCCGAAAAGGGGCAGCTGATCGCCGCAGCAGAGAAAGAAGTGCAGGACATCGAGGCGCAATACACCTCGGGCCTGGTCACGCAGGGCGAGCGGTACAACAAGGTGGTGGATATCTGGGGGCGCGCCGGAGACATGGTCGCCAAGGCGATGATGGAACGCCTCGGCCAGGAACCGGTGATGGAATGGGATTCCAGGAAGGACGAATGGGCGCAGATGAAGGACAAGAAAGGCAACCTGATGTCCCAGGAATCGTTCAATGCCATCTACATGATGGCCGATTCGGGGGCGCGTGGTTCTGCGGCGCAGATTCGCCAGCTTGCGGGAATGCGCGGCCTGATGGCGAAGCCAGACGGTTCGATCATCGAAACACCCATCACCGCGAATTTCCGCGAAGGCCTGAACGTGCTGCAATACTTCAGCTCGACCCACGGCGCGCGCAAGGGTCTGGCCGATACCGCATTGAAGACGGCGAATTCCGGCTATCTGACGCGGCGCCTGGTCGACGTGACCCAGGATCTTGTGGTCATCGAGGACGATTGCGGTACGACGCAGGGCGTGGCGATGAAGGCGCTCATCGAAGGCGGTGAAGTGGTCGAGCCGCTGCGTGATCGCATTCTCGGCCGCGTGGCGGCGAACGACGTCATCGATCCGGAGAGCAGCCAGGTCATTTTTCCGGCCGGCATGCTGCTGGATGAAGAGGCGGTGGAACAGATCGAAGCCCGAAGCATCGACGAGGTCAAGGTGCGCACGCCGCTTACCTGCGATACGCGCTACGGATTGTGCGCCCAGTGCTACGGGCGCGATTTGGGCCGCGGCCAGATGGTCAACGTTGGTGAGGCCATCGGCGTCATCGCGGCGCAGTCCATCGGTGAACCGGGAACGCAGCTGACGATGCGTACGTTCCATATCGGTGGCGCGGCGTCGCGTACCGCAGTGGCAAGTCAGATCGAATCCAAGTCCAACGGCTCGGCGCGATTCTCGCCGTTAATGCGCTACGTCACCAATGCGCGCAATGAGCAGATCGCGATCTCGCGTTCCGGTGAGGTACTGATCCTGGACGACAACGGCAGGGAGCGCGAGCGTCATAAGGTGCCTTATGGCGCCACTGTGCTCGTGGCTGATGGAAGCCCGGTCAAAGCCGGCAGGGTGCTGGCGACCTGGGACCCGCATACCCGGCCGATCATCACCGAGTATGCCGGCCGCGTGAAGTTCGACAACGTCGAGGAAGGCGTCACGGTTGCGCGTCAGATCGACGATGTGACCGGCCTCTCCACCCTCGTCGTGATCGATCCCAAGCGACGTGGTTCGGCACAGGTCAAGGGATTGCGCCCCAGCGTCAAGCTGATCGACGACAAGGGCCGGGAAGTGAAGCTGCCCGGGTCCGACCTGCCGGTCAACATCACCTTCCAGATCCATTCCGTGATTACGGTGAAGGACGGGCAACAGGTCGGCGTCGGTGAAGTGCTCGCGCGCATACCGCAGGAAACTTCCAAGACCCGGGACATCACCGGGGGTCTGCCGCGAGTGGCCGAGCTGTTCGAAGCAAGGTCACCGAAAGACGCCGGCGTGCTCGCGGAAGTGACCGGCTCGGTCTCGTTCGGCAAGGACACCAAGGGCAAACAGCGTTTGGTGATCACCGATCCGGACGCCGTTGCCCACGAATACCTGATCCCCAAGGACAAGCACGTGATGGCGCATGACGGCCAGGCGGTGATCAAGGGCGAAGTCATCGTCGACGGTCCGGCCGATCCGCACGACATCCTGCGCCTGCGGGGTGTCGAGGCGCTGGCACGTTACATCACGGATGAAGTGCAGGACGTCTACCGCCTGCAGGGCGTCAAGATCAACGACAAGCACATCGAAGTGATCGTGCGGCAGATGTTGCGGCGCGTGCAGATTGTGGAGATCGGTGACTCGGAGTTCATCATCGGAGAGCAGGTCGAGCGTTCCGAAGTGCTGCAGGTCAACGACAAACTCGTTTTCGCAGGCAAGAAGCCGGTGACGTACGAGTACCTGTTGCTTGGCATCACCAAGGCGTCGCTCTCCACCGATTCGTTCATTTCCGCGGCTTCATTCCAGGAAACCACCCGCGTACTGACCGAAGCGGCGATCATGGGCAAGAAGGACGACCTGCGCGGCCTCAAGGAGAATGTCATCGTCGGCCGGCTGATTCCGGCGGGCACCGGACTGGCTTATCACAAGAATCGGCGTACCCGCAATCAGGTGGATCCGATCGGGGTGGAGAGTTTTATCGCCGAGCCAGCCACCGCGGAAGCGGCGGGCGACGAGCAGGTTGCTTGACACCCCAGGCGACGGCACATAGAATCTGCCGTCTTTTTACCCGCTGTTCCGGCGGCAATCCCGGAGCGGTGGTGCACGCAGCATACACAAGGGACGGCGGCGACGCCGTCCCGGGTTTTTTAGGACTGTAAACAATGCCGACAATCAATCAGTTAGTGCGAAATCCCCGGACTTCGCCGAAAGCGAAAAGCAAGGTGCCCGCGCTGGCAAGATCGCCCCAAAAGCGCGGCGTGTGTACTCGCGTGTACACCACCACCCCGAAGAAGCCCAACTCCGCACTGCGTAAAGTCGCCAAAGTCCGTCTGACCAATGGCTTCGAAGTCATCAGCTACATCGGCGGTGAGGGGCACAATCTGCAGGAACACTCGGTCGTGCTGATTCGCGGCGGCCGGGTGAAGGATCTGCCGGGTGTGCGTTACCACATGGTGCGCGGCAGTCTGGATACCCAGGGTGTGAAGGATCGCAAGCAGAGCCGCTCCAAATACGGTGCCAAGAAGCCGAAAGCCGCCTGAAGCGCGGGGAAAAATTCTGAAGGACTGAGGACTTATGCCACGACGCAGAGAAGTACCGAAGCGAGAGACGCTTCCGGATCCCAAATACAGCAGCCAGGAGCTTGCCAAGTTCGTCAACGTGCTGATGACGCGCGGAAAGAAATCAGTTGCGGAACGCATCATCTACGGGGCACTTGATCAGATCAGCAAAAAGACCGGCAAGGATCCGCTGGAAGTTTTCAGTCTGGCACTCAACAACGTGCGTCCGATGGTTGAAGTCAAGAGCCGACGCGTCGGCGGGGCGAACTACCAGGTCCCGGTCGAAGTGCGCTCCGTGCGGCGCAATGCCCTGGCGATGCGCTGGCTGCGCGATGCGGCACGCAAACGCGCCGAAAAATCGATGGATGCGCGTCTGGCAAGTGAGCTGGCCGAGGCTGCAGAAGGCCGCGGCGGCGCGATGAAGAAGCGCGAGGAAGTGCACCGCATGGCAGAGGCCAACAAGGCTTTCGCCCACTATCGGTTCTAACTCGCGAGACATCCGGAAAAACACATGCCCCGCATCACTCCTATCGAACGTTACCGCAACATCGGCATCAGTGCGCATATCGATGCCGG